>DASXQD010000355.1:0-4201 GCA_036493195.1 Gemmatimonadaceae bacterium
TGGCGGCGAGCACACAGGCGGCTCCGAATGATTCGATACGCATGAAGCGAATTCGCATGCCCGCAACCTAATGAACCCTGATGTCCGCTTCCGCGGCCTTTTCACGTTCTATCAGGCAGCACGAGTGCAGGTCTGGCTCTCGCCTCCGGATCTGCGCAGTATCGCTCGCGCGGAATTCCGCGCGCCACCAACTCACGTCGCACCTGGAGGACGTATGACCCGCCTCATCCCCATCCGCGGTCCCGCTCTCACCTGCCGTTCCGTCATAACCTTTGGTGCACTTCTGGCCGTCATGGCGTGCTCCAGCGACTCGGCCATCACAGCGAACACCAATCGTCAGCGATCGGACGAGCGGCTGCCGACGCACGACGAGCTCCAGGCGGCGCTCGAGTTCGCGCGGAACACACCCAACGGCGGCTTCAATCTCGACATGTGGGCGACCGTCGTCGACCGCAGTGGCAAGGTCGTGGCGGTAGCCTACACCGGCGCAAAAGAAGGGGATCAGTGGCAGGGCAGCCGCGTGATCTCGGCCCAGAAGGCGAACACCGGCAATGCGTTCAGTCTACCGGGGCTCGCGCTGTCGAGCGCGAATCTCTACGCGGCCGCGCAACCGGGCGGCACGCTGTTCGGGCTGCAGGAGTCGAACCCGGTCGATCCCGACGTGGCCTATCGGGGCAACGTGGCCGACTTCGGCACGGATCACGATCCGATGATTGGTGGCCGGATCGGCGGCATCAACGTGTTCGGCGGCGGGTTCCCGCTCTATGCGAGCGACGGCACGTTGATCGGAGGCCTGGGAGTGAGCGGCGATGCGTCGTGCGCGGATCACAACATCGGATGGAAGACGCGCGACCGCCTGAATCTCGATTTCGTACCGGCCGGCGTGAGTCCGACCAACGATGACAACATCATCTACGACCTCGACGCGAACGACCACAGCGCGAGCGGATTCGGGCATCCCGAGTGCTTCCCGGCGTCGACGGCAATCAGCAACGCGCTTCCGCACGACTACCCGATCGGGAACTGAGCTCGACGCGAGAGACACGAGTCTCCCGGAGTCGGTAAAGTGCCGTCTCCGGGAGAGGGGGTAGACGCGGGGCTGACCCCGGCTGCAATTTGGTGGCTGCCCCCGTCGATCGAAGGCGGAATTCGATGACAACGGGGCAAGCGAGCTACGCGTAAGCAGTCGGGTACCGCTGGCCGAGCGCTCGCTCCCACGACCGTCATCATCATGAGATCATTCAGTCGCACGACATCGATGCTGCTCGCGAGCTGCGTACTCGCGGCGTGCAGCAGCCACACCGCCGCGAGCAGCGGAGCTGCAGCTCCCGCGCCCGTACAGGGCGAAGCGGCCGCGATCGCGAAGGCGCGCGCGGACAGCATTCGCTACCCCTACACGGCCGCGGACGTGCACTTCATGCAGGGCATGATCGGCCACCATGCGCAGGCCATACAGATGGCCTCGTGGGCGCCGTCGCACGACGCCGGCTCCTCGGTGCGGGTCTTGTGCGAGCGGATCATCAACGCGCAGCAGGACGAGATCGCGACCATGCAGCAGTGGCTCACGGACCGGCACCAGATGGTCCCCGAGGCCAAGGCCGGTCCAATGAAGATGATGATGAACGGAAAGGAGCAGCAGATGCTCATGCCCGGAATGCTCACCGCGGAGCAGATGCACCAGCTCGATCTCGCGAGAGGGCCGGAGTTCGACCGCCTCTTTCTCACCGACATGATCCAGCATCACAAGGGCGCCGTCTCCATGGTGCAGGACCTCTTTGGCACGTACGGGGCCGCGCAGGACGAGCTCACCTTCAAGTTCGCCTCCGATGTGAACGTCGATCAGACCACCGAGATCGCGCGCATGGAGAAGATGCTCACCGCCGCGTCGCTCGAGCATCGCGCGCAATAGTCACGCGCCATCATTCACCGTTTCACACCGCTCCTTTGGAGGTATTTGCAATGGCACTCGTTTTTCGTGCTCGCCGTCAGGTAGTGCGCGCGACCATCGTCCCTCGATCCGCGCTGCCAATCGCCGTCGGGCTGTTGCTCACGGGCGCCTGCGCGCACTCCACATCGTCCGCGATGTCGAGCGACGGTGCGTCGCCCAAGATCAGCACGTCGGCCACTGCGCCGAATCCCGATCCGCGCGTCGGACTCAAGGCCGGTCTGATGGACGCGCAGGAGGCGGTGTGGAACCTCCGCGTGCTCTCGCGCACGCAGCCGTCGCCGAAGTTCATGGGAATCACGAACTCCGACCTTGCGTTCACCGGACCGTACGCGATTCAGGGAAGCTACGCCGGCTATCAGGTGTGGGACATCTCGAACCCGAGCCATCCCGCGCTCAAGACGGCGTACTACTGCCCTGCCTCGCAGAGCGACGTGTCCGTGTACAAGAATCTCCTCTTCGTTTCCGGCGAGGGACTCACGGGGCGCATCGACTGCGGCGGTGAGGGCGTGAAGGACACGGTCAGCAAGGAGCGTCTGCGCGGTCTCCGCATCTTCGACATCTCGGATATCGCAAACCCGAAGAACGTCGGCAACGTGCAGACGTGCCGCGGCTCGCACACGCACACGGCACTGGTCGACCCCAAGGACCCGGACAACGTCTACATCTACATCTCGGGCTCTTCGCGCGTACGCTCGCCGAACGAGCTGCCGGGCTGCTCGAGCGCCAATCCGGACGAGGACCCCAACTCGGCGCTCTTCCGCATCGAAGTCATCAAGGTGCCGCTCGCGCATCCGGAGCAGGCCGCGATCGTCAGCTCGCCGCGCATCTTCAACGATCTCACCAAGCCCGCGCGGCACGGCGAGTCCGAGGTCGACAAGGCGGAGAGCGCGAAGGAAGTTGCGGAGGCGAAGGCGAAGGGCGGATTCACCGCGACGATCTTTGGTGAGGAGCAGGTGCTGCCATCACGTTTCGTGCAGCCGATGCTCGACAGCGCCGTGAAGAAGCGCGGCGGCTCGGGCGCTCCCACGGCGGCGGATAGCGCGGCCGTGCGCGCCGCCATCCCGGGCATGATCGCGAAGATGATCGGACCACCGCCGGCCAATCCGAATGCGGGCCCGACACAGTGCCACGACATCACGGTCTATCCCGAGATCGGACTTGCGGGCGGCGCGTGCGAGGGGTACGGCCTGCTGCTCGACATCAGCGATCCCGCGCACCCCAAGCGTCTCGACGCCGCGTCGGATTCCAACTTCTCCTACTGGCACTCGGCGACCTTCAACAACGATGGCACGAAGGTGCTCTTCAGCGATGAATGGGGCGGCGGTGGCCAGCCCAAGTGCCGCGCGACGGACAAGCACGAGTGGGGCGCAGACGCGCTCTTCACGATCAACAACGACAAGATGCAGTTCCAGAGCTACTACAAGATGCCGGCGCCACAGACCAAGTTCGAGAATTGCGTGGCGCACAACGGCTCGCTCGTTCCGATTCCAGGCCGCGACGTGATGATTCAGTCGTGGTACCAGGGCGGCCTGTCGCTCTTCGATTGGACCGACGTAGCGCACCCGAAGGAGATCGCATTCTTCGATCGTGGACCGGTGGACTCCACGCGCATGGCGAGTGGCGGATCGTGGTCGGTGTACTGGTACAACGGAGTAATGGTGAGCTCCGAGATCTCGCGCGGACTCGACATCGTTGAGCTCGCGCCGAGCGCGTTCATCTCGCAGAATGAGATCGACGCAGCGAAGTCGGTGAAGTGGGACTACCTCAACGTGCAGGGCCAGCGGAAGATCATCTGGCCGCCGAGCTTCGCGCTGTCGGGTGCGTACCTCGATCAGCTGGAGCGCTCGCACGGGCTCGCAGCAGACAAGATTGCCGCAGATCGGGCGGGGTTGAAGAGTGCGGAGAAAGCATCGGGCTCCGCCAGGAGCGCGGCGCTCACCCAGCTCGCCACGCAGATCGATGCGGACGCGAGCGGCTCGAGCGATGCCGCCAAGATGCAAAAGCTGTCCGAGTCCGTAAAGGCACTCGCAGGCGCACAGTAGCAGGATCTCGCACCGGGTGCGGCCGATCTCTCGGTTGCACCCTTGCGAGCGCCCCGCGCTTTCCGCACTTCATGGTGACGGAAACGCGGGGCGCTTTTCGTTCGAGCTCATTCGTTGACCACTCGTCGGGACCAAGGGAGACATTCGTTATGGCAATCGCCGGTCGTGCTCGCATGCAGTCGCTGCTGCTCCTCGCGGTATCCGCGCTTGC
>DASXQD010000356.1:0-7218 GCA_036493195.1 Gemmatimonadaceae bacterium
CATGTCGGACGGACATGTTCTCGTGCGCATGCCGTGGACGCCCGGCGACTCGCTGCCGGCCGGAGTGCGCGACAGCATCGTGCGCGTCGCCCTCGCCGGCAAGGCGCGCCAGCGGGTGATTGAAGTGCCCGCCGGCTACCAGAGCGTGATCGAGCTCAGCACGATGAGCGCGGCACTGCCGCGCATCCGGCTCGCCGACCCCGACAGCACGACGCGCATCTTCCAGGTGGCCTCGCTCGCCATGAATGCGGCGCTGTTCAATCCACCCGATGCGGATGTGCGGGACATGCGCGGTACGATCTACATGTCTAGGGACTCGCTGTGGTTCCGGGGGCTCACGGCGGCACTGCCGAACACCCAGCTGCACGGCGACCTCACGTACATGCTCGACTCCGGCGATCTCGACGCGAGCTTCCATGCAGCGCCGCTGGCGCTGGCCGACCTCCGCTTCGTGTACCCGTACCTGCCCGCGAGCGGCGGCGGCTCGATGGATCTCACAGCCGCGATGCGTCACGAGGGCGAGAGCGACGTCGTGGCGCGCAACATCGATCTATCCGTGCAGGGCGGATCGTTGAAGGGGAAGCTGGCCCTCGCGCTGGGACAGCGCGCCGGACAGATGCGCTTGCACGACACGCAGCTGGCGTTCAACTCGATCGACACACGTATGATCGAGCAGCTCGTGCCAACCGTGAAGGTGCCGCGCCGAGGACTGCTCACCGGTCGCGCCACACTCGCGGGCACACCGGCGGCCATGCGAGTGGACGCCGATGTCGCGTTCGCGGACCGCCGCTCGGGCACGAGCCGAGTGCTCGTCGTCGGTGTGGCTGGCTCCGGGCGCCGTGGATTCAGCGCGAAGAATTTGCGCGTCACGATCACCCCGTTGCAGATGGGGCTCGCGCGCGTGTTCGACCCCACGCTGCCGATCGGCGGCGTGCTCACGGGCACTGTCGACATCGATGGCTCGCTCGCGGGGCGCATGACCGCACGTGCGGATCTCGCGCATCACGAGGGCGGCGAGCTCACGCGGATGGTGGCGAACGGCGAGGTGATCGATGCCGGCAAGCACGGCGTGACCGCCGACATGCGCTTCGATCCGATCTCGCTCATCACGGCGGGCAAGTTCGCTCCCGCGCTCGGACTGCGCGGCACCGCCACCGGCACGGTGCACCTCGGCGGCTCGATGCACGCACTCGATCTCGACGCCGACCTGCATCTCCCCGATGGCGGCGAGCTCGCCACCACGGGCAAGCTCGATCTCGAGAGTGCTCAGAAGGGGTACGATCTCGATACGCGTCTGCGGCTCTTCAACCTGCGCAGCGTGGCCTCGCGCGGTCCGGTGACATCGCTCACCGCGACGGCTCTCGCGAAGGGACGCGGCTTCGATCCCAAAACGATGCAGGCGGCGTTCTCCGCCAACGTGCAGCACTCCGCGGTGGACAGTCTCTCCGTGGACTCGGCGAACATTCGCGTCGCGGTGGACGGCGGCATCGCTACGATGGACTCTGTCACGATCCACACGCCGTTTGCGCAGCTCTTCGTGGATGGCAAGATCGGAACGGCACCCGGACGAACCGGCGATCTGCGCTACATAGTCGCGATCGATACGCTTTCGGCGCTGCGGCGCTTCATCGCGAATCCGGACAGCAGCGTCGTGCCCATCCGGCCGGCCGTTCTCGCCGCCGCTCTCGCCCGCGCGCGCGCCGATTCCGCGCGCCAGGCGAACCGCAACGAGGTCGCCTTCCAGGCGACGGGACGTCCGCAGCCGCCGATCAAGCTCGATTCGCTGCACGCACTGCGTCGCGACTCCGTGGACGGTGCCGTGCGCACCGCGGGCATCGTCCACGGCACGATCAGCGATTTCGACGTGCGCGGCAGACTCTCGGCCGAGCGCATCATCGCGCGCGGGAGCGGACTCAATCGCGCGCGTGTGGAGTACGCGATTTCCGATGGCGGGACGCCGCGCATGAAATATGTCGTTGGCGGCTCGTTCGATTCTCTCTCCGCGAGCGGATTCGCTCTCGACTCGGCCACGCTGCAGGCGACGTATCTGAAGCCTTCGGGCACCATGGAGCTCAAGGTGTTCCAGGACTCAGGCTACGTGTATCACGCCGGCGCGGAGGTCCTGCTCAGCCTCGACAGCAGTCAGGTGCGGTGGCGCACGATCTCGCTGCAGCTGGATTCCGCGTTCTGGGCGTCGGCGGTGCCCGGGTACCTGCAATGGGGGAAGAACGGCATCCTCGTGCACGATCTCGATCTCCGCAATCGAACGGGCGGACGCATCTACGCGAACGGCGACCTGCCCGTGAACGGCGCGATGAACTTCGATGTCGACGTGCGTGGGTTGGAGATCGCGAATCTCGTTGGCCTCGCCGAAAGCGATGTCGCGGCGACGGGAACCGTCGAGTTGCGGGCGAGGCTCGCGGGAACACAGCGCGCACCGGAGCTTCGCGGTGCGTTCAGCGTGATGAACGCGTCGTATCGTGGCGCCCCGCTCCCGGATCTGCGCGACGGCTTCCAGTACGCGAGCGAGAAGCTCGTGTCACATGCGGAGATAATACGTAACGGTGGGCAGCCCCTCGCGCACATCGATGTCGACGCACCGATCAATCTCGCACTCGCCGGGGCGACCGCGCCGAGGGTGCTGGATGGTCCGCTCAAGGTCGATTTCGTGGCGGACTCGCTTCCACTCGATGCGCTGCCCCGCTTCACCGATGCCGTGTCCGATGTTCATGGGCGCATCATCGGCGCGATTGCCGCGCGCGGCACGGGAAGGAAGCCGGTGGTGCTCGGCCAGCTCGGGCTCGACTTCGCGACGTTCAAGCTCACGGCCCTGGGTGTGACGACCAGGGACATGGGTGGGCTCGTTCACCTGACGGGCAAAGAGATCATCATCGATACGCTCGGCGCGAAGTCGGGTGAGGGAGTGCTTCGGCTCGCGGGGACGATCGGCATCACGAATCCAGCGAATCCGAAATTCGATCTCAGCTTCAAGGCCACCGATGCCACGGTGCTCGACAATGACATGGGTGAGCTCCATGCCAACGCCAATATCGATGTGAAGGGACCCATGGACGGCGTCTCCGTGACAGGCAGGGCACGCATCGTACACGGCACCGTCTACATCCCGAACGGAAGCGGTCCGCGGCAGGTGAGCACAGACGATCCCGCGGTGCTCGGCGTGGTGGACACATCGGATGTCGCGATGCAGAAGATCGTGACCACGACGTCGCCGATGATGCAGAACATGAAGATGGACGTCCGCCTGAGCGTCGCGCGGGACACGTGGGCGCGGTCGCCGGACGCGAATGTCGAGTTCTACACGCAGGGACCGCTCACGGTCGTCAAGAGCGCCGGAGACCCGGGCATATCGCTCGATGGCGTCGTGAACACCGAGCGCGGCGAGTACCAGTTCCTCGGCCGGCGATTCGTCCTGTCGCAGGGAACTGCGATCTTCACGGGCACGTCCGAGATCAATCCGCTGCTGCAGCTCGGCGCGCAGTACACCATTCAGCCGGCCGGCCGGCCGGCGCTGAACATCAACATCGCGATCAACGGAACCGCTCGAAAGCCGGTGATCGTGCTCTCGAGCGACGCGCAGCCGCCGCTCTCGCAGTCGGATCTGTTGAGCTATCTCGCGTTCGGACAATCATCCACGTCGCTCGTGAACTCGGCTGGCGGAGGCTCGGCCGGCGGCGGATCGGCGAATGGCGGTCTGGTGGGCAGCGCCGCCGCGCTTGCGACACGTCAACTCACGGCGACCGCGCTGGGAGTGATGACGCGCCAGTTCGCGGCGACGGCCGCGCGCTCGCTCGGCGCCGACGTGTTCACAATCACGCCGGCAGAGATTCCCGATCAGGGGGTGGAGAAATACGGAGTGCAGACCATTCTCGCGGGAACGCAGGTCGAGGCGGGCAAGTACGTCGACCGGCAGACCTATGTTGCGACGCAGATCCGCGGCTCGGGCACCACGCCCGGGTTCGTCGTGCAGCGGCGGCTCTCGAAAGGCTATCGCATCGAGGCGAGCGTGGACTCGCGCTACATCGTCAATCAGCCAACGCTCTCGACCACCGTGCCGATTCGCTCGGAGGCGACGTTCGGCGCCTTCCTGATTCGCGAGTGGAAGTTCTGATCGGCCACTCGTCTCACGCGAAAAATTTCGTGAGTGGCTCCCAGTAGTTCGACTGCCAGCCGGCATTCAGATGGTCGGCATCGGTATCGGGGAATCCGGTGTGCTCGAACATCAGCGCGGTTCCCGTCCCTTCCGGGGCCAGGTCGAACGTGATCAGCGAGAACTCGCCCGGTTTCCAATGTGCAACGCGCCAGGCCTGCACGAGACGCGCATTCGAAACGAGCTCGATGTGCCGGCCGGTGATCACGCCGCCGAACAAGGTGAAGCTTCCACCCTCGTCGGGACTGATGACCGTCGGCTTCGCGCCGGGAGGCATGCCGCCCTTCATCGCCTCGCTCATCATCGTCACCTTGTGAAATTGATCCGCATTGGTGAGCGCTTCGTAGACACGCTTGGGCGAAGCCTTGAACGTGCGCCGATTGTGAATTGCCGCACTCGTTCGTGTGATCTCGTCGTCCGTAGCAGCGAGAACCTCGAGCGGGTGCAAGGCGAGAGCACCCACCGTGATTGCCGTGCCGAGAATCATCTGCCGGCGACTGGTGGATGCGGAGTGAGGGTTGGAGCTCGCGTGATCGATCATTTTCGGTTCCTCAGCGGACGCCGGAGTCAGCGCGCGCCTGCGGCGATCTCGTCCCAAAGACTCGCCATGGCGCGCATTCCCTTCGTGAAGTTCTCATCTGCGAACCATTCGTCGGGTGCATGCGCATTCTCGCCCGGGAGACCGAAGCCAACGAGCAGCACGGGGGCGCCGAGCAGTCGCTGAAAGTCACTGACGACGGGAATCGAGCCTCCCTCACCGATGACGACGGGATCGCGGCCGAAGGCGGCATTGAGCGCACGCTTTGCGGCATCGTACAAGGGCCCTTCGAGCTCCGCGCTCCAGGGCTGGCCGCCATGGAGCATCTGCACCGAGACCTTGACGCCCGCGGGCGCCACGCGCGCGATGTGCTCGCGCATGAGCCTCTCGATCTCGGCCGGATTCTGGTCGGCCACGAGCCGGCAGCTCACCTTCGCCATGGCCTTCGACGGTAAAACGGTTTTGGATCCCTCCGCCGTGTAGCCACTGAGCAATCCGTTCACCTCGCACGTCGGGCGCGACCAGAGACGCTCGAGCGTGGAGTAGCCCGCCTCGCCGGCGAGTACGGACACGCCGACTTCCTTCTTGAAAGTCGACTCGTCGAACGGAAGTGCCTTGATCTGCGCGCGGATCTTCGGATCCCACTCGCGCACCTTGTCGTAGAAGCCCGGGATCGCGATGTGGCCGTTCGCGTCGAAGAACGTGGCGAGAATGCGCGCGAGCGCCATCGCGGGGTTCACGACGGCGCCGCCATAGCTGCCGGAGTGCAGATCGCTCGCGGGCCCTTCGAGATCGATCTGGAAGTAGGCGAGACCGCGCAGCGAGGAAAGGATCGATGGAAGACCTGGAGCGAACATCGAAGAGTCGGAGATGACGATGTAGTCGCACGCGAGGCGTTTGGCGTGCTTCGTCACGAACGCCTCGAGATTGTCGCTCCCGACTTCCTCCTCGCCCTCGGCAAGCACGATGATGTTGACGGGCAGCGTGCCGCGCGCGCCGAGGTGCGCTTCGAGCGCTTTCATGTGCGCGAAGAGCTGTCCCTTGTCGTCCACGGAGCCGCGCGCGTAGATGCGCCCGTCTCGCATGGTGGGCTCGAATGGCGGCGAGGTCCACAGCTCGAGCGGCTCGGCAGGCTGCACATCGTAGTGGCCGTAGATGAGAACCGTGGGCGCGCCGGCGGGTGCTTTCCGCCACTCCCCCAGCACCACCGGGTGACCCGGCGTGGGAAGAATCTCGGTGTCGAGACCTGCGGTGCGGAGATTGTCGGACACCCACTTCGCGGTGCGCTGCATGTCGGAGTCGTACTCGGATCGCGCACTCACGCTCGGGATGCGCAGAAAATCGAACAGCTCGTCGTGGAAACGACGATCGTTGTCGTCGAGGTAGCGCGCGAGATCGCTGGCGAGAGTGGCCGGCATGCGGTGGTCCGGTAAATGGGAGGTAGGTACGTCGTACTGGCAACTTCGCGCAGGGTGTGCGCGGGTCGCAAGCGCGCGTCCCTGGCGCCTCAGTGGGCGAGCTGGGCTTCCGGCCAGCCGCCACGCCAGCCGTCGAGCACCCAGATGCGGCGCGAGGCGCGCACGATCGAGCCGCGGCGCAACGGCACGACCTCGCGAAGAGACGCGCGCGCGAAGTGCGATGTGAGCGCGGCGATTACGGGATCAACGTCCGGGCGAGTGTACAGGCCGAGCACGAGAACGAGCCGGTCGCCGATCCGTGCGCGAGAGATGAATGATGGCCAGAGATCGTACTGATTGGGCCGGCCCTGCACATCGATCGCGAAAGTGACGGGGTGATCCGCGAGATGAAAGGCGAGCTCCGATGCTTCCTGATAGCGCTCTCCGCCAACCCACGTCGTGATGTTTCTCGGCGCCTCCGCTCGCGCGGCATTCACGTGCGCGGCGAGTGTATCCCATCCGAAACCGGCTCCGGTGGCATCGAGTGCGGGATTCACCGGCAGGAAGGGAACGATCGCGTGTGCGTAGATGACGAGAGTCGTCGCAGCGGCGAGCGCGACCGCAGCGCGGAAAAACGTTCGCGATCGTGGCACAGGCAACGTCGCCGCGAGCACGATGGCAGAGAGATATGCTGGGGCTTGCCAGCTGGGCTCGACTGCGGCACGCAGCGCGGTGACGACGAAGAACAGCCAGGTGACACTCGCGATCATCGCGAAGGCGGATCGCAGCGGATCGTTTCGTGCGCGGAGCGCCTCGTATACGGCAGCGGCGAGCATGGCGAGCAGCAGCGGAGTGACGAGACCCGCCTGCGCGCCGATCAGGCGCAACTCGTGCTGGATCGCCGTGCCACGGTGCACGGTGAGACCGTGCGTGAGTTGATAGTCGAACGACGCCCATCCGTGCCGCGCATTCCAGACCACGTTGGGCGCGAACACGAGCAGCGCGATCGCGAGCGCCACGTACGGCCCCGGCGTCGCGAGTGCGGAGCGCAGCTCGCGACGAGCGACGAGCGCGATCGCCATGCCGACAACGAGAAGGAGCGCGGTGTATTTGGT
>DASXQD010000357.1:0-3392 GCA_036493195.1 Gemmatimonadaceae bacterium
CCAGATTCGCCAGCAGCACCGTGAAATTGAACACGCCCAGGAGCGTGCTCCCCGGAATGAAGTAGAGCGTCAGCATCGCGCTCGTGATCACACATCCGCCGATCAGCGCGACGTACGGTGTACCGAAGCGCGGATGCACGCGCGCGAACGCCGAAAAAAACAATCCATCCTGGGCGGCGCTGAACGGAATGCGACCGGCCATGAGGATCCATCCGTTGAGCACTCCGATCGATGCCCCGATCGCGGCCATGCTCACCAGGATCGCCGGAACATTGCCAAGCGTCTCGCGTACCGCGAGCTCGAGGGGGCGCGCCGACGACGCGATCACGTCGTTGGGCAGCGCGCCGATGACCGCGACCGCCGAGAGCAGAAAGATCATCGTCGCGAGCCCATAGCCGAGCAGCGTACCGAGTCGAATCGTGCGCTGCGGCGTCTGCATCTCCTCGGCCGGTACGGTCGCCGACTCGATTCCGGCGTACGCCCATACCATCAACGCGGAGCCCGCGGCGACGGGCGTCCACGTTCCCTTCGGATGGAAGGGATGGAAGTTTGCCGGATTGAGCTTGAAGAGCGCGAGCGAGAGGAGCACGAGCGGAATGATGTTGATGAGCAGGATCGATTTCTGCACGCGCGCGCTCTGCTTGACGCCGATGATGTTGATCAGGCAGAGCAGCCAGACTACACCCTGCGCGAGCACGAACTGCAGCAGATGGCTCGCGGCCAGCTGCGGCGAGAAGGCGACGGCGTAGCCGATCGCGCCCGTGACGATGGCCGCATTGCCGACGACGGCGCTGAGCCAGTACATCCACACCGTTTGAAAGCCGGCGAACTCGCCGAACGCCTCGCGGGCGAAGACGTACGGTCCGCCGGTACGCGGGTAGCGCGGCCCCAGCTCGGCGTAGAGAAGCGCGAGGAGCAGAAAGCCCGCGGCGGTGATGACCCACGAGACGATGCCGATCGGGCCGGCCACGGAGGCCACCGATGCGGGGAGCGTGTAGAGCGACGTCCCGAGCATGTTGCCCGAGACGAGAGCGACGGTTCCGAACAGGGTGAGATCACGCAGCAGGGTGCGTTTTGGTGGCGCGGCTGCGGTCATCGAGGCCGGAGAATGGGAGGGCGAACGGATGATCGGGCGAACGATCTAGCGAATGATCATGAAGAAGCGATTGAAGCGGATCTTCCAGTCCTGCGTGTCGAACGAGAAGTAAATGAAGAGCGGGCGGCCACGCACGTTCGCGAGTGGAGCGAAGCCGTAATAGCGGCCGTCCACCGACTCGTAGCGATTGTCGCCCATGCTCATGAGGTGCCCGGGCGGAACGAGGAGCGGGCCCCAGTTGTCGTGCGTTGGCGTGACGGGCGGGGGACCGAAACGTGAGCCTTTCACCTCGAAGCGATGCTGCCAGCCATAGTACGGCGAGGAATCGTCCTGCGCGAGCGGCTCGGCGCTCGCGCCGAAGCCCTGCCGCTGCGCTATTCCGTTCACGTAGAGCATTCCCTGGCGCATGTACAGCGTGTCGCCGGCTACTCCCACCGCGCGCTTGACGACGACCGGCGTGGGATCGTCGGGCGTGAACGGGCAGTTGGTGTTCGGAATGCAGTGCTGCGGCGGCGACTCGTAGACGACGATGCTGCCGCGTTTTGGCGTGGTGAAGCCGGGGAGCTTGAGATTCGTGAACGGGATGTGCGGTCCGTACGACAGCTCATCGACGAAGAGGAAATCGCCCACGAGCAGCGTGGGCTCCATGCTCTCGGACGGAATGTGGTAGGCGGCGATCAGGAAGACGCGGATGAAGATGAAGATCGCGACGGCGCTGGCGAGCGACGTGAGCGAGCTGCGCGAGAAGAATGGCTCGCGCTTGCCGCGGGGCGATCGTGCGGCTGCCACGACGGATCTGTTGGTGGGTGTGCGGCTGTTGCGCTTCTTGGCTGCCACTGCGCTGGGAGCTGAAGGGACACGACGAGGCGGACGCTCGATATTCCTCGGCTGGATGGGTGGTACACAAGCCCTCCCACGCGATGCGTTGCGGCGCCGAGAGAGATGCAGCGAGGGGGCGCCCCGGATCGAGAGCGCCCCCTCCACCTATGTTCGCGACACCCGCGCGTTACTTGATGTGCTTGTTGACGAGCTTCGTCATCTCGAACATCGAGACCTGCTTCTTTCCGCCGAAAACCCGTCCGAGCTTGTCATCGGCGTTGATGTTGCGACGGACCTTCGCATCCTGGAGGCCGTTCTTCTTGATGTACTGCCAGAGCTTCTTCGTGATCTCGGTGCGGGGGAGCGGGCCAGAGCCGACGACCGCGGCGAGCGCGTCATCCGGCTGCATCGGCTTCATGAACGCGGCGTTCGGCGTGCGCTTCTTTTTCGCGGGAGCCTTCTTCGCGGCCTTTCTTACCGTCTTCTTCTTGCTTGCCTTCTTCGCGCCCTTCTTCGCACTGCTCTTCTTTTTTGTAGCCATCGAGGATTCTCCGGAGTGGTGAAAGGATCTCGTTCATTCGTGCGGGAACGGGTCCGTCGAAGGCGGAAGGTATAGGGAGCCACGAAGGATGCAATAGGGCGAGACGACTCTGACGCCCGTGGGGAAGGTGATTTTCCCCCCGTGGCGGGCGCTCCGCCAGAGGGTGCGGGCGCCCTGCTCGGGCATTTTCTCCTCCCGGGAAGGTGAAATGGCGCGCGATTTTCGCGGCGGTTGCATGCGCGCACAGGTCGCGTGTGCATCGCGTTTCGACCCGACTGCCGTGCGGAAGTTTGACGAATTGCATCGCGGCGAGTTGGAGTGCGCGACGCATTCGCGCGTCACGAGTCTCGCGTTCTCGCTGTCGATGCCAAGGTGAGATCGCACGCGCGGGATCGATGCGCACGCATGACGCGCACGCACGAGCATCGCGCGTTCACACTCGCTTCACTTTCGCGATTCGCCCCTCGCGAAACGTGCGTTGTCGCGCTCAGCAAATCGGGAAATGCCACCCCGCGCGCCGCGCGCATGATTTTCGCGCACACGCTCGGGAACCTGTATGATGATCGCACCAGAATTCGTGATGCAGGCCACATCACGTTCGAGCGGGGAATGCATGAGGAGCGCGAGGGGAACGCAAAACGCGCTTCGGGTATCAGGCAGAGTGCAGGCGTCGCGAAGTGAGCGCGAAATATTTTGGGGCGAACGGTGACGCAGCGGCAGTAGCCGGGGTTTCTCTCGGCATTGGGCTCGCGAGCAGCTGATTCTTGACGGACTCGTCCCATGCGATTACGGGAACATTCGTCGCCGCTCGAGCATCAAGAAATTTTCCCCGTTGGGCGTTAGGGCGAGATGCGGTTGCCAATTTTTGGGCTCGCCATGTGCAATACGAGTTTTCGTCGTGCGAATCTCTCCGACCGTGGCTCCCGCCGCGCTCGG
>DASXQD010000358.1:0-3294 GCA_036493195.1 Gemmatimonadaceae bacterium
CATCGAAACCGCTCGCGCGGCGGAGGACGCGCGCGACCACGCCCTGCGCCTCGAGGAGCGCTATCGACTGCTGTTCGAGAGCAATCCCGTGCCCCTCTGGGTGTTCGACCTGGAAACGCTTCGCTTTCTCGCGGTGAACGAGGCTGCGACCGTTCAGTATGGCTATTCGGCGGAAGAATTCCTCGCGATGACCATCGAGCAGATCCGGCCGCCTGAGGATGTGCCGCGGCTGCGAGAGACGCTCGCCACGATTACACCGGCGCTGCTGCACAGCCGCGGCTGGCGTCATCTGCGAAAGGACGGCAGTCAGATTCAGACGGAGTCGCTCTCGCATCGCATCGAGTTCGCGGGACGCCCCGCGTACATCGTCCTCTCCATGGACGTCACGGAACGCATGGCTGCGGAGGCAGCGCTCGAACAAAGCAATACGATTCTTGGCGCGGTCGTGGATGACTCGCCACTTGCGATCGTGATTGCAGCGCCGGACCTCACGATCAGTCGGTGGAACGATGCCGCGGTGAAGCAATTCGGATGGACGGCGGAGGAAGCGATCGGCCAGTCGTTGCTCATGCTGATTCCCGACGACCGCCGCGAGGAGTTCACCGAGCAGCGCGCGCGATTGGAGGCAGGCGTGGTCGTCACGAATTTCGAGACGCAGCGCATCCGTCGCGACGGCACCGTGCGCGACGTGAACATCTCCAAGTGCGCGCTTCGCAGCGGCGGCGAGTTGAGCGGGATCGTCAGCATCATTTCCGACTCGACCGATCGCAAGCGGCTCGAGGCGCAGTATCGCCAGGCGCAGAAGATGGAGGCGGTGGGGCAGCTCGCCGGTGGCGTCGCGCACGACTTCAACAATCTGCTCACGGTCATCATCAGCTACAGCCAGATGCTGCTCGCGGACATTGCGGAGGACTCGAGCGCGCGGGCGGATGTTCAGGAGATCAAGGGCGCGGCGGAGCGCGCGGCGCTGCTGACCAAGCAGCTCCTCGCCTTCAGCCGGCAACAGGTGCTGCGGCCGCACATCCTCGACCTCAATCTCGTGATCGGCGGGCTGGAGCACATGCTGCGTCGCTTGCTGCGGGAGGACATCGGCATCGTGCTAACACTCGATCAGGATCTGGGAGCGGTCGCAGCAGACCCGGGACAGATCGAGCAGATCGTCATGAATCTGGTCGTCAACGCGCGCGATGCGATGCCGGGTGGAGGCCGTCTCTCCGTCGAGACGATGAACGTGAGCTTCGACAGTCCATATCAGGTGCGCGCGTCCGAGGCGCAGCTCGAAGCCGGAGCCTACGTGATGATCGCGGTGAGCGACAATGGCTCGGGGATGTCGGCGCAGGTGCAGGCTCGAATCTTCGAGCCGTTCTTCACCACGAAGCGCATGAACGAGGGAACCGGGCTCGGACTCTCGACGGTGTACGGCATCGTGAAGCAGAGTGGCGGCTACATCACGGTGTACAGCGAGATCGGACACGGCACGACGTTCAAGATCTACTTGCCGCGCGTCGATGCCGCCGCCGACTCGGCGGTGCTCGACGACGGTGCATCGATGCACTCGACCAAGGGCGGTGAGACGGTGCTCATCGTCGAGGATGACAACGCGCTTCGTACGGTGGCGTGCCGTGCGCTCCAGCAGTGCGGCTACGAGGTGCTCGTCGCCTCGGATGGCGCCGAGGCGCTCGAGCAATGCGCTCGTCACGGGGGAGGATTGCACCTCGTCGTGACGGACATGGTGATGCCGGAGATGAGCGGCATCGAGCTGGCGGAGAGCATCGCGCTCAGCTATCCCGAGATCAAGGTGTTGCTCATGTCGGGCTACACGCGCGACGAGGCTGCGCGGCGCGGCATCGCCAGCGATCGCTACGCCTTTCTCGAGAAGCCGTTCACGCCATCGAAGCTCGCCGCGAAGGTACGCGAGCTGCTCGACGGCGGCCGCACTCGCTCTGGGATGCAGCCCGCGTAAGCGCGCCCAATCACGCGCGCCCGGTCACGCGGCGCTTACGCCGGCGCGGCGAGCGAGAGCAGCGTTCCTTCATCGATCAACGATTTCCACCGAGCGAGCTGCGCCTGCTTTGTGTAGTGGAAGGTCAGCGCCGTCTGCGCCGCACCACCGTTCACATCGAGCAGCCGCTCCTCGACGCTCGCGATGTCCGCATCGAAGCCTGGAAGATCGATCACGCGCTGCCTCGCGCGCACCACGCCCGAGACGACGGTGCCGCGCACGATGAAAAGAGAGCGCGTGCCGAGAATGAAAATGCCGCGAACGAGAAAGGTCGCGGCGGGTGGCTCATCGGAGCGCACATCCGGTGAGGATGTACCGGAGGGCATCAGCCGCGCCGCGACTCGAGCAGCTCCGCTCGCTGGCGAAAAGTCAGCTTCGCTCCGCACTGCGTGCACACGTAATCACCAGTGCGGACGCCGGACGCGTATTCCTTCGCCAGCGAGGGATGCTCGCACGGCTTGTCGCCCCAGGCGTCACGAAGTGCGGCTGCCTTTTTCGATTGCATGACGGAAATCTAGCCGTGTAGCAGGGTGCTCAGCTCGGCGGCCAATCGTTCGAGCGGGAGAACTTGCGGTAAAGCCAGACGATCGCGAGCACGGGCAGCACCACGAAGACGAGCAGCTTGAGCGCCAGGATCGTGAACAGTCCGACCGCAAGCAGCACGAGAAGCGGAATGCCGAAGATGGCGATCGAGAGTAGCGGACGAAGGGCCAGTAGGCGCAGCAGGGATCCGAGCATTAGCAAAGACTCCAGGAGGGACGCGCATCACTACGGCAGCTTTCACCGCATAGTTTCCGCATGCGCGCGCCGCACGATTTTATGGCAGATTACGATCCGACGTGAGCCTTCACCCTCCAATAGACCACTCAACTCCCCCGGCGCGCGCAGATGCGCGGCGCAGCGTCGCGGTCATAGGCGCCGGAGCCGCGGGCATCATGGCCGCCATTTTCGCCGCCCGCCACGGCGCCGATGTCGTGCTGATCGAGCGCATGGTCGACGGTGGACGAAAGATCCTCATCTCCGGTGGCGGCCGCTGCAACATTCTTCCCGCGCGTGTGGACGAAGCGCGCTTCGTCACGGACTCGTCGCCCAACACGCTGCGCAAGATCGTGCGCTCGTGGCCGCTTGCCGAGCAGGTCGATTTTTTCAACGGCGAGCTCGGGCTTTCTCTCGTGGAGGAGACCGAGTCCGCAAAGCTCTTCCCTTCTTCGAACCGCGCCCGCGACGTGCGCGACGGCCTGATCGCCCTCGCCACGCGCGAGGGCGCCCGCTTCCGCGGCGGCACGGGCGCT
>DASXQD010000359.1:0-3241 GCA_036493195.1 Gemmatimonadaceae bacterium
GCGAAAGCCGCGCTGACGAAAGCCTTCGTATTGCGCCAGGGCCGCGCCGATTTTTCCGACGCCGACGATGATCACGCGCCAATCGCGCTCGAGGCCGAGGATTCGGCGCATGCGCTGCGTCAGCTCGGCCACCTGATATCCCAGTCCGCGCTTCCCGAATGACCCGAAGAAGGAGAGATCCTTGCGCACCTGCGCGGACGTGGTGCCGCCGCGCGCCGCCAGCTCACCGCTGGATACAGTCGTAAGTCCAGCCGTCTCGAATTCCTCGAGAAACCGGAGGTAGAGCGACAGTCGGCGAACGGTAGAGTCGGCGATCCTCTTCAAGGGCGCGGTGGCTTGTGAATTCATTCACAAGATAGAGTGACGCGCCCGCGCGTGCTAGACGAATGCTGGCTCATCGCTCGCCAACGCCGTTAAGTTGTGTGCACTCATGCCAGTACACGTTTCTTCAGAGATCGGCCGGCTGCGCTCGGTGCTCGTCCACCTGCCCGGTCCGGAGCTCCTCGCGGTAACGCCCGATACCCGCGAAGACTTTCTTTACGACGACATCATCGACCTCGAGAACGCTCAAAAAGAGCATCGCCGGCTCGTAGCGATTCTCGAGCGCTTCACGACGGTACTGTCCGTTCGCGATCTGTTGGCCGACGTGGTGTCGATTCCGGAGGCGCGAGACCTGCTCGTGCGCGAGACGCTCGATATCGTCCCCTCGGGCCCGCTCGCCAGCAGGATCGAGGTGCGCAGCCCGGAGGAGCTCGTCGACATGCTCATCGGGGGCGAGGAAGAGGAGCCGGGCCCGCTCGCGCGCTCCCTCAACGAGGGCGGCTACCTGCTGCCGCCGCTGCCGAATCTCTTCTTCACGCGCGACACGGCGATGGTCGTCGGCGATCATGTCATGATCGGTTCGATGCGCTACGCCGTCCGGTGGTCGGAAGAGCTCATCATGAAGCTGCTCTTTCTGCACCATCCGCTGCTGGCGAACCAGGGGATTCTGTACGACGGCGCGGCCGAGCGCAGGCACAACTACACGCTCGAGGGCGGGGACGTGCATCCGCTGCGGCACGACACGGTCATCATCGGGTTCAGCGAGCGATCGAGTCCTGCGGCGATCGACTATTTGACGGCGAAGCTGTTCGAGGACACGGCCATCACGAACGTAATCGTGGTGGTCATGCCGAAGGAGAACACGGCGATTCATCTCGACATGATCTTCACGCAGCTCGATCATGATCTCTGCGCGGTGTATCCGCCGCACTTCATCGGTCCCGAGCGCCTGCCGATTCTTTTCCGGAAGAAGGGCAACGAGCAGATGCAGGAGATGCCGAATGTGTTCGCCGCCCTCGAACACGTCGACCTGCCGATGACTCCGGTGTACTGCGGAGGCACGCGCCGCGCGGTGCAGGAGCGCGAACAGTGGGCGAGCGGTTGCAACTTCGTCGCGATGCGGCCGGGAGTGATTCTCTCGTACTCGCGCAACGAGGCGACGATCGCCGAAATGGCGAAGTATGGATTTCGCGTCGTGTCGTCGGCCGATTTTCTCACGGGCGACGATCGCGTGAAAGATGGCGAGCGCGCGATCATCACGTTCGAGGGCGCGGAGCTGGTGCGCGCCGGCGGCGGGCCGCGCTGCATGACGCTTCCGGTGCATCGCGAGGACCCTTGGGACTGAGCATTCACGGCGTTGCCGCGCGTCCGGCCGAAACGCGCCTCACGGAGCGGGCCGTAGAGTTCCTGTCGGGCAGATCTTCGGATGCGAAGGCGCTGATCGAGCACGTGTGCCAGATGCCGGGCGCGCCGCTCGTGGTGGCCGAGGCGATGGCGCTCGCGCTCTTCGCGCAGCGTCCGGAGTTCGTGCGCTCGCACGAGGGCCGCTGGTCGCTCGCGCCGGAGCCATGCGCCGATACGCTGCGCCCGACCGCGCAATTCACCTCCGTGGCCGAGGATCGACCGAGCTACAACGCGACGTTCGAGCGCGATGAGCTTGCCTCGCTGTCCTACGTGGTCGTCGATGTCGAGACTACGGGCATGAGCGCGTGGAGGGGCGATCGCATCACGGAGTTCGCCGCGATCGTCGTGCGCGATGGCGTGGTCGCGGAGCGGTTCGAGACGCTGGTGAATCCCGAGCGGTCGATCCCGCCGATGATCACACACCTCACGCACATCAACTGGGAGATGGTGAGGGACGCGCCGCGCTTCCGCGATATCTGCGAGCAGGTGGTGGGCGTCTTGCGCGGGCACGTCTTCGTCGCGCACAACGCGGAGTTCGATTGGCGCTTCGTGTCAGCGGAGGTGCAGCGGGCGACGGGGCAGCGGCTGTCTGGACGGCGCCTGTGCACCGTGCGCCTCGCGCGCCACGTGTTGCCACAGCTCCGCAGCCGCAGGCTCGACAGCGTCGCGAATTACTACGGCGTCGAGATTCTCGCGCGGCACCGCGCCGGGGGCGACGCGGTGGCGACGGCGCACGTGCTCCTGCGGCTACTCGACGAGGCGCGCGAGCGCGAGTGCCGGTGTTGGGACGATTTGCAGCGCCTGCTCGCGGCGAGCATGGCGAGATGGCCCCACCCGCGACGTCCGTCGGCGATGCCACGTCCGGTCGACAAGGACACGACGGCGTGAGCGCGCCGCAGCCGCTGGTAGAGTCGCGCATGGTCGGAGGGCTCAAGATCCACGCGCTGCAGGCGGGCGGACAGAAGCTCGATGGCGGCGCGATGTTCGGCGTCGTGCCGAAGCCCTTGTGGGAGCGCCGCATTCCGGCCGACGAGCGAAACAGAATCGCGCTCGGAATGCGCTGCATCCTCGTGGAGCACGATGATGGACTCGTGCTCATCGACTGCGGCGCGGGCAACAAGGAGAACGAGCGCTTCGTGGACATCTACGGCATCCAGAATCAGGGAGCGGACGGCCGCACGGCGCTCGAGGACGCGCTGGCGAAGCTCAACTACACTACGAACGACATCGCGATCGTGATCGATTCGCACTTGCACTTCGATCATGGCGGCGGCAACACGTATCGTGACGAGGCGGGCGTGGTGCGGCCGACGTTCGCGAAGGCGCGTTACGTCGCGCAGCGCGGCGAGCTCGAATACGCCTCGCACACCAACGAGCGAACCGCGGCGAGCTACTTCGCCCACAACTTCGTGCCGATCGTGGAGGCAGGACTGTTCGATCTGGTCGAGGGAGAGAAACTGATCGTGCCGGGGATCACCGTCCTTCCTACGCCTGGGCACGTGCCCTTCCACCAGGG
>DASXQD010000360.1:0-6336 GCA_036493195.1 Gemmatimonadaceae bacterium
GCCGTGCAGATACGGCTCGACCTTTACGACGCGTGCGAGATTCACGATCGTCGAGCGATGAATGCGCGTGAATCGCGACGAGTCGAGCGACGCGAGGATCTCGCTCATCGATTTGCGAATGACGTGCGAGGATGCGCCCGCGTGCGCGATCACGCAGTCACCGGAGGCGGCGATGTAGTCGATGTCCTTTGCGTTCAGGAAGTGAATCGCGCCTTCGACGCTCACGGGAATCCGCTCGAGTCCCTTCCCCGCTCGGGCCGCGACCACTCGCGTGTTGTCTGTCGGTTGTGTGCCCAGCTCGCGGCTCAGGCTCCGCACACGCTCCGCGAGCTCGCCGTTGCGCGCGCTCGCGAGCTGCTCGCGTGCGCGCGCGAGGGATTCGCGCAGTCGCTCCTGCTCGACTGGCTTGAGCAGGTAATCGAGCGCCCGCGCGTCGAAGGCACGGGCGGCATGCTGATCGTACGCCGTCACGAAGACCACGACGGGCAGCGACCCCGCGGGCGCGCGCTCGAGCAGCGCGAACCCGTTCGAGCCCGGCATCTCGATGTCGAGGAAGAGGACGTCGGGGCTGTCGCTCGCGATCGCCCGGAGCGCCATCTCGACATCGCCGAACTCGCCGATCACGATCACGCCGGGCTCGCGTTTCAGCCGCAGACGAAGTCCCTCGCGCGCGTGTGCCTCGTCGTCCACGATCATGACGCGAAGCGGATCGCGCTCGGGTGTCACGGCGCTGTCAGCGACGGACGCGACGCGAGCGGCACGTCAATGGTCGCGACGGTTCCCGTGGGCGACCGCTCCAGCGTCACGCTCGCATTCGTCCCGTAGACGTGCCGCACGCGCCCGCGCACGTAGCGCAGTCCAAAACCTTCATCGCCGTTCTGCTCCGTCGCGCACGCGTTCCCAGGATCGAGGACACGCAGCCGCAGTCGCCCGCTGTCGACCGCCGCGGCGATGCCAATGTGCGTCGCCCCGCCGGTCCGAGACAAGCCATGACGGATCGCGTTCTCCACGAGCGGCTGCACGATCAGCGCGGGCACGCGCACCTCCTTCGCCTCGTCATCGATGCGCACGTCGAGGCAGAGCGCATCGCCAAATCGGAGCCGCTCGATCGCGAAGTACTGCGCGACATCCGCGATCTCCTCCGTCACACTCACGAGTGCGTCGGCACGCTGCTCGAGCGCCGACCGCAGGTAGCGCGAGATGCGGCCGATCGCGACATCGGCCGCCGCATTGTCGCCTCTGAGCACGAGCGTCGACACCGTGTTGAGCGCATTGAACAGGAAATGCGGTTGCAGCTGTGATCGCAGCAGCTCGAGATCCGCCGCCGCGGCCCGCGCTTCGAGCGCGGCCGTCGCAACCTCGCGCTCGTGCGCCCGCGATCGCGCGTCGAACAGCAGATACACGGCAACGAGCACGGCCACGGTGGCGAGATCGCCGCCCACGTGTCGCATGGCGTAAGTGCCCAGCTCCGCCACACCACCCTGCGCTTTGTCGTCGACGCCCGACAGATGGACCGCGATGAGGTACAGCACCCCGTGCACGGCGATGATCACCGGCGACGCGAGCGCGATGATCGCCCATCGACGACCGGGGCGCGCGTTCCGATTCACCGCTCGCCGGAGCACCATCCACACGAGCGGCGTCACGGCCGCCCATGCCCAGTAAAACATCAGCACGTGCCCGGCGATGTCCGCGAGCGACGCTCTCCCGCTCTCCGCCTCCTCTCCCAGGAAGAAGTGCGCGGACGAGAGAATGCCGAACACCGTCCATCCGTAGAGCACGATCGCCGCGAGCAACGATCGCCGCATCCACCGGTTTTCCGGGAGCCAGGTCGTATCCATGTGCCCAAACATTGGCCTCGCTACTCGCACGCGCCACTCCGCCACGGTGAGTTGCGCTATCCGCGCGCCGTAGCGGCCCATGCGCGTGCCCAACGGGCCGGCGCGTCGTTCGGCCATCTCACGGACTGCCAGGCGCGCCTGGGCGCGATTCGGATGCGCAGCCGGGCAGCGCCGACGATCGTGCGCGAGCTCACTCTCATCCGCCGCCTCCGACACCACGCCCGAAATGCCTCGAGCTCATCTCGCCATCAGACTCCGGCCGCAAGCCATGGCCGCCACCGCATCGATGGTCGCCATCGCGCTCACGATGGCCGGATCCGCACGAGCACAGTCCCCGGTCACAGCCTCGACGGCGACTGCCAAGCCCAGGCTCATGGCCGCGCGCCGCACGCATCCCATTCACCTCGATGGCGCGCTCGATGAGCAGGACTGGGCGCTCGCCGGCGTTGCCACCTCGTTCACGCAGCGCTTTCCCGACCCGGGCAAGCCCGCGACGTTCCAGACCCAGGTTCGCATTCTCTACGACGACGATGCGATCTACGTGGGCGCGCGCATGTTCGATCCGCACCCCGACTCGATCGTCGCACCAATGGCGCGTCGCGATCCGCAGGACATCTACTCCGACTGGTTCGACGTCATCTTCGACGGCTATCACGATCGGCGCACCGGGTTTCGTTTCGGCGTGAATCCCGCCGGCACGAAGCTCGACGTCTATCACTTCAACGACGGCGACGACGATGATGCGTGGGATGCGCGCTGGGACGTCGCCACCCGCATCGACTCGCTCGGCTGGACGGCGGAGTACCGGATTCCGCTCTCGCAGCTGCGCTTCCATGGCTCGGCACTCGAGCAGACGTGGGGACTCAACTTCTATCGCGACGTCGCGCGCCGGGATGAATGGACGTTCTGGTCTCCGTATCCCCCGACGGCACCCGGATTCGTATCCAATTTTGGCGACCTCGGTGGTCTCACAGGGCTCGAGCCCGCGTCTCCGATCGACGTCGTTCCCTACGTCAGCACGCACACGGTCACGAACGACGCCCGCGCGAGCAATCCGCTCACGCGCGGCACGAGCGCCAGCGCGACCGCTGGCGCCGACGTGCGCCTCGGATTGGGCTCCGCCATGTCCCTGCACGGCACGATCAATCCGGATTTCGGACAGGTCGAGGTCGATCCGGCCGTGCTCAACCTCTCCGCAGTCGAGACGTTTTTCCCCGAAAAGCGACCATTCTTCCTCGAGGGCTCAGGAATCTTCGAGTTCGGCGCGCTTCCCGTATCTGCGCAATACGGCTCCTCGCGCTTCGTGCACTGGCGCCGCATTGGTCGCACCCCGCAGCTCTCGCCGAGCGCGATTTTCAGTGATGTTCCGGACCAGACGACCATCCTGGGTGCCGCAAAATTGAGTGGCCGTACCAGCAGCGGCCTGTCGCTGGGCCTCGTCGACGCAGTCACGTCACGCGAAGACGCGCGCACGATCGACGGTGATGGACGCGATCAGATGGTCGGCGTCGAGCCGCGAACGAATTACTTCGTTGGACGCCTGAAGAAGGATCTCGAGGACGGCCGCACGACCCTCGGCGTGCTCGCCACATCCGTCAACCGCTCGATGAATGCGGCGTTCGCCCCGTATCTCCGGTCCGATGCGTATCTCTTCGGAGTCGATGGCAGTCGCGCGTCGGCGAATCGTCGCTGGACGCTCGGCGGATACTGGCTGGGCAGCCGCGTGAATGGAAGCACCGCGGCGATCACCGCAACGCAGCAGTCCAGCGTTCGCTATTATGGCCGCCCCGACGCCGGCTACATCGCGCTCGACACCACGCGCCGCTCGCTCACGGGCCACGACGCGTCGGCGGGCATCGTCTACCAGGGCACACCCATGTTCGGCTCGCTGCAGCTTCGCGAAACCACGCCAGGGTTCGAGATGAACGATCTCGGCTACCTCGCGCGCAGCGACGCCCGCTCGCTCGCCGCGGCGATCGGCGCCACCCACGATGCGTCCTCGAGCGTGCTGCGAAGCACCCGTATCACCGCGTACACGATCCATGCATGGAATCTCGGCGGCAATGGATTCTATCACGAGATCGGATTCACCAGCTCGGCCGAGCTGCGGTCGCTGTGGAGCGTGAGCGCGCGGGCCGCGATTCTGCCAGCCTCGCTCGATGACCGGCTCACGCGCGGCGGCCCGCTCGTCGCGTCACCCGCGCGATGGACGTCATCGGCCAGCGTACAAACCGATCTCCGAAAAAAGGTGATCGGTAGCCTCGCGGCATCGCTGAATCACGGTGGCACGGGCGGCCGGGAATGGTCGGTCACGCCGTCGCTGATCTATCGCCCGATCACCAAGCTGCAGCTCTCGCTCGCGCCGGCGCTCGATGTCGTACACGGCGGCACCCAGTACGTGAGCACCGTCGCCGACTCGAGCAACACACAAACGGAGCAGCGCGACTACGTGTTCGCCAATCTCGACCAGCGCACGCTCTCCGTGAGTGCCCGCGCCGATTGGTCACTCACGAATTCGCTCAGCGTGCAGCTGTTCGTTCAGCCATTCGTGTCCGCGGCGCGCTTCAGTGGCTACGAGGCACTGCGCGCACCCAGCACCTTCCGCTTCGATGTCTTCGGGAAGGACCGCGGCAGCATCGAGTCTCTTCCGGGCAACCTCGTCAGCATCGATCCCGATGCTGCTGGGCCTGAGCAGGCATTCACCCTCGGCCAGGAGCCGAACCAGACGAGCTTCGTGTCGCGCGCGATTCGCGTGAACGGCGTCATCCGCTGGGAATACCGCAGCGGCTCCGCCGTCTATCTCGTGTGGCAGCAGACGCGCGACGGAAGCGCGGTGCTCGACGACGCGACGCTCGCTCGCGATGTCAGTCGCGTCTTCGGTCTGCCGGCGAAGAACGTGATCTACCTGAAGGCGAGCTATCGCTTCGGCAGGTGAAGCGGCTTCGGATCGCAGTTCTCGGCGTAGCCGCTGGCGACGGGACTTGCAGAGCCCTAAATTCGACGCACCCACCCAGCAGCGGAGCAGCTCCAGTTGGCTGCATCGAATCAGGACCAGTTGCAGACGGCGCTCACACCCAACTACACGATCGAGCGCGAGCTCGGGCGCGGCGGCATGGCCACGGTGTATCTCGCCCGCGACACGAAGCACCAGCGGCTCGTCGCGCTCAAGGTTCTGCACGCGGATCTTGCCGCCACGCTGGGCCCCGAGCGCTTCCGTCGCGAGATCACGACCGCCGCACAGCTCCAGCATCCGCATCTGCTCGGCGTGTTCGATTCGGGCGAGACGAGCGATGGACAGCTCTGGTTCACGATGCCGTACGTCGAGGGGCAGACGCTGCGCCAGCGCCTCGCTCGCACCCCGCAGCTTCCAGTGGACGAAGTGCTTCGCATCATGCACGAGATTGCGAGCGCGCTCGACTATGCGCACGAGCAGGGACTCGTGCATCGGGACATCAAGCCCGAGAACATTCTGTTGAGTCGTCGCGGCGACGCGCTGCTGGCGGACTTCGGCATCGCGCGCGCGCTCGCACGCGAGCCGGGCGAGGTCTCCACGGCACCGGGCCTCACCGTGACGGGCGCCGCGATCGGGACTCCGCAGTACATGAGCCCGGAGCAGGCCAGCGGCGAACGTGCGCTCGATGCACGCAGCGACGTCTACGCACTCGGCACCGTGTGCTACGAAATGCTTGCCGGGGAGACGCCGTTCAGCGGCCCGTCGGTGCAGGCCATCGTGGCGAAGATGCTCACGACCGATGCGCCCTCGCTGCGTGTGCTCCGCCCCGCGATTTCGCCCGCACTGGATGCCGCCGTGCAGCGGGCCCTCTCTCGCGTGCCTGCGGATCGGTGGCCGACCGCCGGAGAGTTCGTGCGCGCGATGGAGAACGCCGAGCGCGCGACACAGACAGCTCCAGCTGCTCCTGCCGCAACGGCGCGTGCGCGCAAACGAGTGCCACTCGCCGCGCTCACGCTCGGTCTCGGCTTCGTCATCGGCGTGGGACTCCTCTTTGCCTGGCGATCCAAGGGCACCCCGACGAGCCCCGGAGCCTCCGCGAGCGGCGCCGTACGTCTCGCTGTGCTGCCGTTCGAGAACGAGGGAGATTCCGCCGACGGATACTTCGCCGATGGAATGACCGAGGCCGTGCACGACAAGCTCACGAGTCTTCCCGGACTCGAGGTCGTGGGCACCGCGAGCTCGCGGCAGTACCGCGGCACCGCAAAAACGCCGCAGCAGATCGGTCAGGAGCTCGGCGTGCGCTACATCCTCGAGGGACGCGTGCGTTGGGCGAAGGCACCGGGCGGTGCGAGCCGAGTGCGCGTGAGCCCCGAGCTCATCGATGCGAGTAGCGCCTCCGATAAATGGGCGCAGCCCTTCGACGCACCCCTCACCGATGTCTTTCAGGTGCAGGGCGACATCGCGGCAAAAGTGGCGCAGTCGCTGCAGGTGGCGCTCACGCCAGCGGCGCAGCAGACGCTCGCGGCTCGCCCGACATCCGAC
>DASXQD010000361.1:0-18433 GCA_036493195.1 Gemmatimonadaceae bacterium
CGAGAAACGACACCGGATCGCCCGGTGCCGCGCGAATCAGGACGAAGGTGAGTGTGAGGACGACCCAGAACAGCGCGAGGGCCACGGCGAGCTGCCGCAGGATGGAGCGCATGTGGGGATGATGACGAGCACGCGCCGCGCGTCAACCCGCATCGCGGTGCTGCTCGCGCTCGGCGCGGCTTGCACCGGCGCGCCGCGCGCGAGCGACACCGTGGTGATCGCCTCCGGCGCCGATCTCGAGAGTGCCAATCCGCTCGTCACCATCCACCCGCTCGCGCGGCAGGTGCAGCGCTTTGCCCTGTTCGTCACGCTCGCGCGCTACGACGCGCAGCTCGAGCCCCAGCCGTATTTCGCGCGCCGCTGGAGCTTCTCGCCCGACCGCAAGACGCTCACGCTCTCACTCGTCGGCTCGCTTCGCTGGGATGATGGAGTGCCGACCACCGCGCGAGATGTCGCCTTCACGCTCGACGCGGCGCGCGATCCCGCTACCGGATTTCCGCGCGCCTCGGACCTCGCCCAGCTCTCGAGCGTCTCGGCTGGCGACGATTCCACGGTGACGCTGCACTTCACTGTGGCGCAGCCGCGCTTCCCATCGATCCTGTGCGAGCTGCCGATCGTTCCCGCGCATCGCCTCGCGCGCACGCCCGCGAGCGCGATGCGCGCGGACAGCTTCGCGGTCCATCCCATCGGCAACGGTCCGTTTCGGTTCATGCGGCGAGTCGCGGGCCAGCGATGGGAGCTCGCGCGCAACGAGGGCTTTCCCGCAGCGATGGGCGGAGCGCCCAGGCTTCGCAGGCTGATCATCGCCGTCATCGACGAAGCCGCAACGAAATTCGCCGGGCTCACGAGCGGCGAGCTCGATCTCGCCGGAATCTCCCCTGCGATGGCGCCGCTCGTCGCCCGCGATCCGCTCCTGCGCGTGATCGACTATCCCGTGCTGCAGTCGTACGGGATCGTCTTCAACGTCACGCGCCCGCCGTTCGACGACGCGCGCGTGCGCCGCGCACTTTCGCTCGCGATCGACCGGCGACGCATCGTTGCCGTCGCCGTGCACGGTTACGGCGAAGCCTCGAGCGAGGCGATTCCCTCTACGCATCCCTTCGCTCGTCCCTCCGCGAAGGCGAGCGATGTCGCACCCGATACCATGCGCGCCGACTCGCTGCTCGACGCCTCCGGCTGGCGGCTCGGCCCTGACGGCCGCCGTCACCGCGCCGCGCAATCGCTCACGTTCGAGCTCCTCACCGTGGGCAGCTCGGACAATGCCGCCGAGCAGCTGATCCAGTCGGACCTCGAGCGCATCGGCGCACACGTGGAGATTCGTCAGCGCGAGCTCGCGTCCTTTCTCGCCTCGGCGCGCGCGACGCCCCGCCGCTTCGACGCGCTCTACACCGGCATTCCCGGCGATCTCTCGCTGTCGTATCTCTCGGCCATGTTCGACACGCGCTTTGCCGGCAGTGCGCTGGACTACGCCGGTTTCCACGAGCCTCGCCTCGACTCGCTCCTCGCCGCCGCGCGCGCCGCTCCCGACGCGGAGGCGCGCGCGCGCTGGACCGACGTGCAGCGCGAGCTCGACGCCGCGGAGCCCGTCGCGTGGATCTATCACGCGCGCGGGGTTCAGGGCGCCTCGCGCCGCTTGCGCGGTGTAACGATGGACCTGCGCGGAGAGCTCGCCACCGTGGCCGCGTGGTACACGACGCAATTGCAGGGCAGCGCGGGGACCGCGCGATGATTCTCTTGAATTCAAGCGATTTTCCCGCGCGGCAACGCATCGCCGCGGGCGCGCTCGCCCCGCTCGCCGAGTCGCTGCGCGCCGACATGGATCGCGTGTTGCGCGAGGCGCCGGCCATCTCCGGCCAGAAGGCGATGCTCACGCGGGACGGTGGCCGCTGCCCGATCGATGGTGCGGCGCTCGAGTTCGATCCATACTCCCCGCACGCGCATCGCTGTCCAACGTGCGGCACCATGCAATCCGGCGAGCGGCACCATCGCTGGTGGCTGATGTTCGCTCAGCTCTGGCGCGCCGAGCGGGCGGTGCACGGCGCGCTGCTCAATGCACTGCACTACGACTCCCGCCTTGCAGCCTTCGCGCGCGCGACGCTCGATGAGTACGCGGATCGCTACGCACGCTATCCGCTCGACGACAACGTGCTCGGCCCATCGCGGCCGTTCTTCAGCACGTATCTGGAATCGATCTGGCTGCTCCAGCTGTGTATCGCGGCCGATCTCCTCGACGCCGCGCAGGCGGGTGGTGCGGCGACGGCGAGCTTTCGCGAGCGCGTGGCTGCGCCGAGCGCAGCGCTCATTCGATCGTACGACGAGGGCGAGTCGAACCGTCAGCTCTGGAATAACGCTGCGCTGCTCGCCGCCGCGAGCGTGCTCGACGATGCCACACTCGCCGCGCACGCGCTGCATTCAGGCTCGGGGCTCGTCGCGCAGCTCGGTACCGGACTGCTCGCCGACGGCAGCTGGTACGAGGGCGAGAACTATCATCTCTTCTCGCACCGCGGGCTCTGGTACGGCATCACCATGGCGGAAGCGGCGGGCCACGAGATCCCTGCCGAGCTTCTCGCGCGCTTCCGGGCCGGATTCTCGACGCCGTTTCTCACCGCTTTCCCCGACCTCGGATTTCCAGCGCGCCGGGACTCGCAGTACGGAGCCTCCCTTCGCCAATGGCGCACCGCGGAATCGTGCGAGCTCGGACTCGCGCGCGCAGATGACGCGAGACTCATTGCAGCGCTCGCATCGCTCTACGCGAACGACATCCCTCGTCGCGACACCGGCCGCTGGCGCTCGGCCGCGGAGTCCGAGCGCAACGAGCCGGCGAGCGCGTTGAGTCGCGCCGATCTCGGTTGGCGCTCGCTCCTCTTCGCTCGCGAGGAGCTTCCCCCGCTCGAGCGCGCGAGCTTGCCCTCGGCGCTGCTCGACGGGCAGGGAATCGCCGTCTTCCGTCGCGAGCGAGGCGCAGGCTACGTCGCGCTCGATTACGGACATCACGGCGGTGGCCACGGACATCCCGATCGCCTGAACCTGCTGCTCGCGCACGGTGCACGCCGCATTCTCGATGACATGGGGACGGGCTCGTACGTGGATCCGACGCTGCACTGGTATCGCAGCACGCTCGCCCACAACGCTCCCTTGGTGAACGGCCGTTCGCAGCCGCGCACGTCTGGCGAGCTGCAGGCCTACGCCGAGCGCGAGGATCTCGGCTGGGTGAGCTCGACCGCGCGAGTGTCGGAACATCCGCCGGTGATGGCGCAGCGCGCACTCACGGTGCTCGCGCACGTCGTGATCGACGAGCTGCGATGGGGCAGTGATGGCCTTGTGCGCATCGAGCTCCCCATCCACGCGCGCGTGGGGCTCGAGCGCTCGCACGAGTGGACGGCTGCGCCGCTCGAAGGCGGCGACGGACTCGAGGATGGATTTTCATTCGTCCACGAAGCGCTACGCGTGCGTATCGCGGCGGATGAGATGGTAAGCCTCATCGATGAGGAGTCCGGCCACACCCTCGCGTGGTGCAACTGTTCCGAGGCGTCGGAGTGGTTCACCGCCGTGGCTCCGGGGCCGCCGGGCTCGCGAGAGCAGCGCTTTCTTCTGCTCCGCACGAACGCGGCGCGCGGAACGATTCGAAGCGTCTGGGATCCGGCATCCACGGTGCGCGATGTGACGTTCGGCGAAGGCGGCCTCCGCATCGCGCATGCGAGCGGCGAGATCACCGAGTACGAATGGAGGGCCGATGGTGCGCACGTGGGATCGATTCGCCCGAACGGCACGCGCGAGCTCGTCGTGCTCTCGGGCTATCGCGAAGCGGCGACCTCGTCGACCTTGGTGTCGGAGTTGAGCCCTGAGTCTGCGCCAGCGCCCGCACCGCACCCACTTCCGTTCTCGCGCGAGCTCGCCGAGCCCGAGTACCGCATGTCGGAGCACAGCTGGCGCGAGGCGGGTGCGCCGCGCGCGCGTGTGCTCATCACTGCAAGCGAGTCGGAGCTCCGGATTGACGTGACCGTTCACAAATCGCCGCTCTTCTTCCGCGCGCCCGACGCGCCGAATCCCGAGCTGGACAACGAGCACCCGGACATCAACAGCGATGGCGTCCAGCTTCACCTCTGGAGCGAGGGCTGGCGCGAGCCCGTGGGCTGGCTGGCGATCCCGGAGCACGACTTCACGCGCACGCGCGTGCGCCAGACTGCAGGGGAAAGCGGTGCCCCGCCACTCACTGCGCATGCGCGTGCGATTGCCGGCGGTTACGAGCTCGAGCTCACCATTCCACGCAGCAGCGTCTCTCGAATCTTTGCCATCGACGTGCTCGTGAACGAGATCTCTTCCGGCCGGCAGCGCCGCCGCGGGCAGCTGGTGCTGAGCGGCGCGCACGGCGACCGCGTCTACCTGCGCGGCGATCGCCACCCGCTCGAGCGCTTCGTCTCGCTGCGCCTCCCCGAATGAGCGCGCTCGGCAACGTCTGCGTCGTGCTCGTCGAGCCGCAGGATCCGGTCAACATCGCAGCGGTGGTGCGTGCGATGAAGAACATGGGCGTGCATCAGCTCCGGCTCGTGAATCCGGTGGAGTACGATCCCTCGCGAGTGGAGCGGGTCGCGCACGACACGCGAGACATCGTCTCGGGAGTGCGCCACTTCGATTCGCTCGACGACGCGATCGCGGACTGCGTCTTCGTCGCGGGCTTCACCGCACGGCGTCGCAAGGCAAAGTGGAAGCTCATCTCGCCGCGCGAGGTCGCCACGCCGATGCTGTCCGCTGCCGCGGAGGCGCCGGTCGCGATCGTGTTCGGCCGCGAGGATCACGGTCTCGCGAACGAGTCACTCGATCGCGCGCACGCCGTCGTCACGATCCCCACCAGCGATCATCCCTCGCTCAATCTCGCCCAGGCGGTGCTGATCGCGCTCTACGAGCTGCATCTCGCGTCGAACGCTTCTCGCACGATCGCGCCGCCGCGCAAGGATGCGCCACCCGCGAGCGCGGAGCAGCTCCAACGCTACTTCACCGACGCCGACAAGGCGCTGGCCACCATCGATTTTTTCCGAACGCGCAACGAGGAGCTCGTCCTTCGTTCGCTGCGCTCGCTCACGTATCGCGCCGCGCCGGACGCGCGCGAGATCGACCTGATGCGCTCGATCGCCATCGAGGTCATGCGCGCCCTCGAGCGCGCGCGTGCCGGCGCGCGTGACGAGAGCACTTGACGCTGCCGCCTCACCTCCGCTTCTTCCTCCCATGAGTGATGAGGACGAGGACCTTCCCGATGAGATGTCCAACGACGATTGGCGCGCGCGCGCAGCGGCCGTGATCGTCGGCGGCGCGTCCACCGGCAGCAAGCGCTTCGAGGCGCTCTTCGGTGATGCCCAGGGCGAAATGCCCTCGCATTACGTCCGTGCCTCCGGATGCCGACTCTGGACCGCCGATGGTCGCGAGCTCATCGACTGCACCATGGCCTTGGGCGCCGTCGCGCTGGGCTACGCGGAAGCGTCGGTCACCATGGCGGTGACGCAGGCAGCGGAGAGGGGCAACGTCGCCGGGCTGTCCCACGTGCTCGAGGTGGATGTCGCCGAGCGGCTGTCCGACGTGATTCCGTGCGCCGAGCGCGTGCGCTTCCTGAAGAGCGGCGCGGAGGGAGTGGCGGCTGCGGTGCGCATTGCCCGCGCACACACGAAACGCGCGCACGTGATCGGATGCGGCTACTTCGGCTGGCTGGATTGGTGGAGCAACGGCGCCGGCATCACCGCGGGTGCGCACCAGGACTTCACGGCCGTGCCCTTCGACGACATCACCGCGCTCGAAGGTGCCGCATCGGATGCGGGCGACACGCTTGCGGCGATCGTCATCGAGCCTGTGATCGAGCGTCTGCCGAGCAATGCGTGGATCGAGGCGGCGCGCGCGATCTGCGATGAGCGCGGCGCCGTACTCGTGTTCGACGAAATGAAGACCGGCTTCCGCCTGCGCACCGGCGGCTTTCAGGAATACTCGGGGATCACACCGGATATCGCGGTGTTCGGCAAGGCACTCGCGAACGGCTATGCGCTGAGCGCGATCGTCGGTCGCGAGGCCGTGATGCGCGCGGCGTCCGACTGCTGGATCTCGTCGACGCTCGCCGGGGAGGCGATGGCACTCGCGGCGGCCAGCGCGGTGCTCGACTGGCACGAGAAGGCCGAAGTGTGCGAGGGGCTCTGGGCCGCGGGCGAGGAGATGATGCAGGGCGTGCAGCGCGCGATCACCGCATCGGGCGTGACGGGCGTTGCCGTGCGCGGCATCCCGCCAATGTGGCTTCTCGATTTCGAGGACGAGGATCAGCGCACGCGCTTCGGCGAGCTCGCGGTGGATGCGGGCGTGCTCTTCAAGCGCGGCGCGTACAACTATGCCTCGCTCGCGCACGAGGAGTCCGATGTCGGCGACATCGAGAGCGCGGCGAGCGAGGCCCTCGTTTCGTTGCGCGAAGAGCTCGCGAGTGGCTGATCCCGTGCTCGCGCCCCTCGCCGGGCGCACGCCGCTCGTCGATGTGCACGCGCACTTCTACCATCCGGCCTCCGGTCGCGCGGGCTGGCAGCGCGTGAATGCCGCGCGCCTCCGCGCCGGCGAGCGCATCGGCATCCGCGCGCACATCGCCTCCATACTCGGCAGCTGGGGCCACACGTCGCCCACGTATTTTCCATCGCCGGCCGATGTCACGATCGGCAACGACGCCATGCTCGCGCTCGCGAGCGAGCATCCGGATCGGATCCGCTGCTACGTGAGCGTGAATCCGAACGACACCGCGCACGCGCGCGACGAGATCGCGCGCTGCGTGGAGCGCGGCGCAGTCGGCGTCAAGCTTGCAGCCAGCCGTCGCGCCGACGATGCGCTCGTCGATCCAATTGCCGATGAGGCAGCGAGGCGCGGGCTGCCCGTGCTGCACCACATCTGGCAGCACCGTACGCGCGAGTGGGCCGGACAGGAGATCTCCGATGGCGCGGACCTCGGGCGTCTCGCGCAGCGGCATCCGCGCGCGTCGTTCATTCTCGCGCATCTGGGAGGCGGTGGCGATTGGGCGCACAGCTGCGCGGCCGTGCGCGAGATCCCGAACATCTACATCGATCTCTCCGGCAGCGGCGTCGATCGCGGCATGCTCGATCTCGCGTACGCGTCGGTCGGCGCCGCGCGCCTGCTCTGGGGCTGCGACATCACCATGGAGACGGGGCTCGCGAAGCTGCGCGCGCTCGAAGCAGTCGGGTTGAACGAGGATGAGCTCGCGGAGGTTCGCTGGCGCAACGCCGCGCGCATCTTCCCGCACAACGCGCTCCCGGGCATCCCGACGAGCGGTGTCGCCGCGCGGCGAACCGATGCGCACGTGCGCGTATCGCAGTGATCGACGTCAACTGCTTCATCGGCGCGTATCCATTTCGCGAGCTTCCCCATCCCGATCCGGCCACGCTCGTGCGCGTGCTCGCGCGCGAGGGGCTCGATGGTGCATGGGTGGGACATCTGCCCACGGCCTTTCACCGCGACGTCACCGCCGGAAACGAGGCGCTGTTCGCCGCGCTCGAGCCGCACCGCGCGGTGCTCGAGCCCGTGCCGGTGATCCGGCCCGACTGGCCGCATTGGCAGCTCGCGCTCGCGAATGCGCACGCGGACGGCGCGCGCGCGATTCGCGCCTATCCGGCGCAGTGGGGCATGGGCGCGCACGACGCGCGTCTCGCCGAGCTCGCGCACGCGTGCGCGGAGATCGGGCTTCCGATCGTGCTCACGACGCGCTTCGAGGATGTGCGCCAGCGCGGCGCGCTCGACTCATCTTCCGACTTGAGCGGCGCGCACATTCGCTCGATCGTGCGCGCGGATCCGGGCGTTCGCGTGATCGTCACGAGCGCCGGCCGCGCGCTCATCGAGGAATCGCACTGGGGACTTACTCCAGGCGAGCGCGCCCGACTGTGGTGGGACATCTCGTGGATTTGGGGACCCCCGGAAGACGATCTCGCGCACTTATTGCAGACGGTCGGCGCCGACCGTTTTCTCTTCGGAAGCGCGTGGCCGCTTCGTCTCGTGCAGTCGCCGATCGCGAGCCTCGAGCTGCTCCCGTCGGAGCTGCGGCCGCTCCTCCTGGCCGAGGTGCCGTGAGGGCGCGTGAAAGGGGAGTGGGCCCATAGACTAATCGCTGTCGGGGCCGCTACTTGCGCGCATTAGGACCCATGTGCAGATTCCCGCTTCACTTGCGCTGCTTGTGAAGGATTTCACAAGGAGTGCCCTGCAATGACCGCTTCCGTGGTGCGATGACGATTCGGAGCAAGTGGGCGCTAGTGCCGGGATTCGTTGTGCTGACGTCCGTCGCAGCCATCGTTTCCGCGTACACCGGCGCTCGACAACAGCAGCCCTCCACCACGGCCCAGGCGACGTCCGCCGAGGGTCCTGCCGCCCCACCCTCCGCTCGCGCCACGAACAAGGCTCCAGACACCGTCATCGTCAACCGCGGCGAATGGGGCTACTGGGGCGGCTCCTCGCCGCAAGGTCGTGCACCGATCCAGCCGATAGCCTTTCCGCATCCACGGCACGTGCAGACGCTCGGCATGAACTGTCTGTACTGTCACTTCTCCGCCAACAAGGCGATGGATCCGGGGCTTCCCGCCGTGAATACCTGCATGGGATGCCACACCGTGGTCACGGCGCAGCGGCCCGCGCTCGACGGACTTCCCGCGCGCACCAGCGAGGGGATCGAGAAGCTCACCACCTACTGGAAAAACAAGCAGCCGATTCCATGGGTGCGCGTGCACAAGGTGCCGGATTACGTGCAGTTCCCTCACATGCGTCACGTCAACGCTGGCGTCACCTGCCAGACCTGTCACGGACAGGTGCAGAAGATGACGCGAGTCTACCAGTACGCACCGCTCAACATGGGTTGGTGCATCAACTGTCACATCGGCAACGTGAATCCCGCGTGGAAAGCCCGCTACGATTGCAGCACGTGTCACTACTAGGCCCGGGAATCGCATGAGTGAGAGCGTCACGCCCACCAGCGAGCCCAAAGCCGTCACCAATCGCCGAACCTTTCTCAAAGTGCTCGGCGCCGCGAGCGCGACCACCGTCGCAGCGTGCAGCTCGAACACCGGCGAAGAGCTCATTCCGTATCTCGTCCATCCCGACGAGACGGTTCCCGGAGTTTCGAACTACTACGCGTCCACGTGCCGCGAGTGCGCCGCCGGATGCGGCTTGCTGCTCGAGGTGCGCGATGGGCGCACGTTCAAGGTCGAGGGAAACCCGGACCACCCGGTAAATCGTGGCGCGCTCTGCTCGCGCGGACAGGCGTCGGTGCAGGGGCTGTACAATCCCGATCGCTATCGCCAGCCCATGCTCCGCAAGGATGGCAGGCTCACTCCGATCGCGTGGACGCAGGCGACGACGCTTCTCGCCCAGCAGCTCGCGAGTGTGCAGGGCGCAGGCAAGGCTGGTAGCGCGGTGTTCATCAATCAGCACGAGACCGGGAGCTTCCCCGGATTTCTCGACACGTGGCTCGAAGGCTACGGCATGCCGCCGCACATGAGCTACGCCGCGCTCGCTGACGGGGCAGTGATCGCCGCGAACAAGCAGAGCTTCGGTGTCGCATGGCCCTCGCTCGATTTCACCGCTGCGAAGATAGTCGTCTCCTTCGGCGCGGATTTCCTCGAGACGTGGGGCGCGAGTGTTCCGCAGCAGCTCTCCTTCGCGGACGCGCGCGCAAAGGGTGCGGATGCGCCGCGTGTGATCTACATCGGACCGCGGCGCTCGCTCACCGGCATGAACGCGGACCAGTGGATCGCGTGCAAGCCCGGCTCCGAGCTGGCCATCGCGAACGCGCTCGCCGGCACCGGCACCCTCGGACAGGCGGCGGAGAGCGCCGATGTTCCCGGTGCCACGCTGCAGGCGCTTGCCACGGCGCTCGCGGGTGTGCCGAGCCTTCTGCTCGCGGGCGGGAGCATGGAGCTCGCGCTTGCGGTGAATGCGCTCAACCAGAAGTTCGGAAACGTCGGACGCTCCGTACTGCCCGCGCAGCCGATCGAAAGCTTCGAGGGAATGACGACGGACGCCGAGCTCACGGATGCGATCGAGCGCATGCGCACGGGGCAGGTGCCCGTGCTCTTCGTGCGCGGCGCGAATCCGGCGTTCACGCTCCCGAAGAACGCGAAGGTTGCCGACGCGATGTCGAAGGTGCCGTTCAAAGTTTCCTTCTCCAGCTATCCCGACGAGACCTCCGAGCTCTGTGATCTCGTGCTTCCCGATCATCACGCGATCGAGTCGTGGGGCGACGCACAGCCGGTTCCGGGAGTGATCTCGCTGCAGCAGCCGGGAATGGATCCGGTCTACGATACGCGCGCCACCGCAGACGTGCTGCTCGACCTCTCGAAGACCAATCCGAAGCTCGCCGGCGCGCATCCCGCCGCGAACTACCGCGAGTATTTGATCTCGCGCTATCCCGGTGGTACGACAGCATTTACGGCGTCTCTGATAAAGGGCATTGGCAACGGTACGATCGCGGGTAAACGCCCCGCTCGCAACGCCGTGCCCACCACGCGAGCCGCTGCGAACATCGCTAGCACCTCGGGCGATTTCTATCTCGTCGTCTACCCGTCTCCGCTGCTCGAAGACGGCAGCGGCGCCAACAAGCCGTGGCTCCAGGAGATTCCGGATCCCGTCACGAAGGTGTGTTGGCAGACCGTGATCGAGGTCGGAACATCGGCCGCGGCGCGACTCGGCATCGATCCGGGTGACGTGCTCCGCGTGGAGACGGCTGCGGGCGCGATCACCGCGCCGGCGTTCGTCTACCCCGGTCTTCGTGGCGACACGATCGCGGTCGCGTTCGGCCGCGGGCACACCGCCTACGGTCGCTACGCGCAGAACGTCGGTGTGAATCCGGGCGATGTCCTGCCCGTCGCGTTCGACGCGAGATCGGGTGCGCAGGCGTGGACGTCGACGAAGGCCAAGGTCACGAAGACCGGCGACTTCGTTCCGCTCGTGAGCACCGAAGGATCCGCGCGGCAGCACGGACGCGGCGTCGCGCAGGCGGTCGATGCGCGAGATCTCAACCGCACGGAGCCGGCCGAAGTGCCCGTATCGCCGGTGAAGGGGAACGAGGAGTCCGAGGAGCACATGCCCGGCGACGCCTCGCACGAGTTCCTTCCCGGACTCCGTGCGCCCGTCGCGCAGGACGCCCAGGGCGATCTGCCGAGCGACGACAACCTGAAGGGGATGTACGATCCGAAGCACTGGAGCGGCATGGCCAAGCGCCGCTGGGCGATGACCATCGATCTCGCCCGGTGCACCGGATGCTCGGCGTGCGTCACCGCGTGCTATGCCGAGAACAACATCCCGACGGTCGGTGCGCGCCATCAGTCGTCCGCAACCGCGGGACTCGAAGGACTTCCCGGCGCCAACATTCTTCGCGGTCGCGAGATGGCGTGGATCAGGCTCGAGCGCTTCTACGAGGGCGGCGAGACGCTCGACGAAACGTTCGAAACGCGCTTCGTGCCGATGCTCTGCCAGCACTGCGGCAACGCGCCGTGCGAGCCGGTGTGCCCCGTGTACGCGACGTATCACTCGCCGGACGGACTCAACGTGCAGGTCTACAATCGGTGCGTCGGCACGCGCTATTGCTCGAACAACTGTCCGTACAAGGTTCGCTACTTCAACTGGTTCGGCTACGGCGAGCCCGCGCGTCCGCAATATGCGTGGCCCGAGCGCATGAACTGGCAGCTCAATCCGGATGTCACCGTGCGCGGCAAGGGCGTGATGGAGAAGTGCACGATGTGCGTCCAGCGCATTCGCGAGAGCGAGCATCGCGCGAAGCTCGAGGGGCGCGCGCTCGTGGCGGACGAGTTCACGACGTCGTGCGCGCAGGCGTGCCCGTCCAACGCGATCACCTTCGGCGACGCGGCCGATCCGGCGTGGTCCGTCACGAAGATGATTGCGGACAGACGCGGCTATCACGTGTTCGAAGAGCTCAACACGTTCACAGCGGTGGTGTACTTGAAGAAGATCAATCATTCGGCGGCGCCCGCGCCGGCGGAGCGGTGAGCCGATGAGCACAATGGCTCCCGATCGCATCGAGCTGCGACCCGACAACACCGCCACTGCCGACGTTCAGCTGCCGGCGGTCAAGAGCTACACACAGGCGACGGACGAGGTTCTGGACACGCTGCGCGTCACGAAAGCGTGGTTCCTGGGGCTCGGCATCGCGGTGACGTGCCTGTTGATCGGCGCGACGGCCTGGTTCTACCAGATCTACATGGGGCTGGGCGTCGCCGGATATCGGCCGCCGGTGATGTGGGGCGTGTACATCATCACCTTCGTGTTCTGGGTCGGTATCGGCCACGCGGGTACGCTGATCTCCGCGATTCTCTATCTCTTCCGCGCAGGCTTTCGAACTACGATCTATCGCTGCGCCGAGGCGATGACCGTGTTCGCGGTCATGACCGCGGGCCTCTTTCCGATTCTGCACCTTGGGCGCCCGTGGAAATTCTTCTGGCTGATCCCGTATCCGAACTGGCGCCTGATCTGGCCCCAGTTCAAGAGCCCGCTCGTGTGGGACGTGTTCGCGATCCTCACGTACCTCACCGTCTCGGCGACCTTTCTTTTCATCGGCTTGATTCCCGATCTGGCGGTGCTGCGCGATCGCGAGACGAATCCGGTTCGGAAGCAGATCTACGGCGTGCTCTCGTTCGGCTGGCGAAACTCGGATCGTGAGTGGAGACACTTCGCGCGCGCGTATCTCTTTCTCGCCGCGTTCTCGACGCCTCTCGTGCTGTCGGTACACTCCGTCGTTTCATTCGACTTCGCGATGGCCAACCTTCCGGGTTGGCACACCACGATCTTTCCGCCGTACTTCGTTGCGGGCGCGATCTTCTCGGGCATCGGCATGGTCTTCACGATCATCATCCCGGTGCGCCGCTGGTTCAAGCTCAAGCATTACGTCACGATCAATGTGCTCGACGCGGCCGCGAAGCTCTGTCTCTTCACCTCGCTCGTGGTCGGCTGCGCGTATCTCACCGAGTTCTTCATCGCCTGGTACAGCGGCAGCGAGATCGAGCAGTCGTACTTCTGGAACCGCGTGTTCGGGCAGTGGTGGTGGGCCGCCTGGATCATGCTCACGTGCAACGCGATTCTTCCGCTGTCGCTCTTTTCGCAGCGGCTGCGTCGCAACACGACGTTCCTCTTCACGCTCTCGATCTTCATCAATCTCGGGATGTGGTACGAGCGCTTCGTGATCATCATACCTTCCATGTCGCACGAGTTCGAGCCGTGGAAGTGGGGCCCGTACGCGCCGACGTTCGTCGATTGGTCGATCCTGCTCGGGAGCTTCGGCTGGTTCTCGATGTGGTTCCTGCTCTTCGTCAAGCAGCTGCCCGTGCTCGCGATCGCCGAGGTGAAGGAGATCGTGCCGCCGAAGATGCGCCACGCGCACGCCGAGCTGGATCCCGAAGGCCATTCGATCGCGCCGGGCCTCATCGGCTCCTACGAGGTTCGCTGATGCGTGGCATCGTTGCGGTCTTCCCGGAGCTCGACGCCACGGTAGAGGCGGTTGCAGAGCTGAAGAAGCTGCGCGTGGGCGACGTGACGGTCTATTCGCCGACCCCGCGTCACGAGCTCGACGATGTGCTCAAGCACGGGCCGAGCGTCGTGCGCGTCTACACGCTCACCGGTGCGCTGCTCGGTGCGACGTTCGGATACTGGATCGCCATCTGGTGCTCGGATTACTGGCCGCTCGTCGTCGGCGGCAAGCCGATCGCGTCGTGGGTGCCGTACACGATCTTCGGATTCGAGGTGATGGTGCTCATCGGGTCGCTCGCCACCGTGCTTGGTCTCTTCATCAATGCACGGATACCGCGCATCACGCAGACCGTTGGCTACGATCCGCGCTTCAGCGATGGCAGCTTCGGGATCTGGGTGGAGTGCCGGCCGGACGAGCAGGAGACGGTGCGGCGCGTGCTTGTGACGAACGGAGCGGAGGAGGTGCGCGGTGAGCGCTAGAGCCTTCGCGCGACTGCTCGCGGTTGCATCCGGCACGCTGTTGCTCGGCGCCTGCAAGCAGGTGTCGAACGTGTTCTCCGATTTCAGGGATCAGCCTCGCATCGAGCCCTGGGAGGCGGAGTACGCGGGGAACGACACGACGCCGTTTCGACCGGGCGGGAGCGACAGCACCTTCGTCGCCTACTCGGTGCCGATCACGGGGAACACGGTGCCGGGGTACGTCGTGTCGTACAACGGCAGCATGACGTCGGGGCCGGGTGCCACGCCGAATCCTGCGGTGATCGACTCGATGGCGAACATCCCGAATCCGCATCAGCCGAATGCGCGGTCGCTCGACAACGGCCGGAAGTATTATCAGATCAACTGCGCGGTCTGTCACGGCGTGGCGGGGATGGGCAATGGCGCGGCCGTGCGTTTCGGCGTGCCCGCGCCGAATCTGCTGACGCCTGTGACCAAGGGTCGCACCGATGGCTACCTCTACGGAATGATTCGAAATGGCCGCGGGCTGATGCCGAACTACAATCGCATCGAAGATGCGGATCGGTGGGATGTCGTGAACTACGTGCGCTCGCTGCAGGGATCGATTCCGGGAGTGAAGGCCGACACGTCGCCAGCCGGATATCCGGGGCAGAACGGACAGATGGTGCCGGGCGCGACGCGCACGTCGCCCACGCGCGCCGCGCCGTACCGGCCGAAGGACATGGACGACCGACTGCTGGATCCCGCCGCATCACCGGTGACGGCACCCGCTGACGCACCGGCCGCCGCCGCAACGCCGGAGCAGCATCTGTGAGCGCGCACGACAACATGGTGCCATCGCGCGAGGAGATCCTTCGCGTCACCGAGCGGCCGCTTCCGCGCGCGTTGTTCGTCGCGTCGCTCGCGCTCGCAGCGATCGGTGCGCTCGTGTTCATCATCGGCGCGTTCACCGATTCGGGACACGATCGCGTCTGGCAGGCGTTCCACGTCAACTGGATGTTCTTCGCCACGATCTCGCAGGCTGGCGTCATTTTCGTCGCGGTGCAGCGCATCACGACTGCGCGCTGGTCGCGTCCGATCGTCCGCTTCCTCGAGGGCTACGTCGCCTTCCTGCCGATCGCGTTCCTGCTGCTGATCGTCGACTTCCTCGGCGCGAAGCACATCTATCCGTGGGCCACGCACGAGATGGTGCAGCCCGAGAAGCGGCTGTACCTCAACCCGTTCTTTTTCGTCGGGCGCGACCTGCTGCTCTTCGGCGGTCTCGCGTGGATGAGCATCTGGTACGTCTACCGGTCCGTGCGCCTCGACGTGGGGCTCGTGCCCGAGTCCGGTTCTGCATGGGCGCGCGGTCTTCGCGAGCGCATGCGGCGCAACTTCCGCGACGAGCGCCGCGAGATCCACTCGACGCACTCGATGCAGGGCAAGCTCGCGGTCTGGATGTGTCTCGGCTTCGGCTACTTCTATTCGGTGCTGGGCTGGGATCTCTCTATGTCGCTCGACCTGCACTACAACAGCACGCTGTACTCGTGGTGGTGGTTCATGGGCGCCTGGCTCGGCGCGCTCATGAGCTGGTCGCTCATCTGCATGTGGTGGCGCCGGTATCTCAATGTCTACGAGCTCATTCAGGAAGTGAAGTTCCACGATCTCGGAAAGCTCTGCTTCGCCTTCACCGCGTTCTGGGGCTACTTCACCTTCGGGCAATATCTCGTGAGCTGGTATGGCAACCTGGCCGAGGAGACGCACTGGCAGCGGCTTCGCCTCATCCAGCCGTATCTGCCGTTCGGAATGGGCGTGGTCTTTCTGGTGTTCGTGCTCCCGTTCTTCGGCCTCGTGTCGCGCGCGGCGAAGGTCTATCTGCCTACGTTCATCGCCTTCGCGAGTGCGAGCCTCGTCGGTCTCTGGCTGCTGCGGTATCTCGAGGTCTATCCGTCGCTCCTCGGCGTCACACCCTCGCTGCCGTTCGGGATCTGGGAGATCGGCGTCACGATCGGATTCCTCGGGATCTGGGTATGGAGCTACGCCGCGTTCATGAATGCGTTCCCGCGCATGCGCGTGGTGCTCATGACGAGTCAGTTCCGCGACGAGGTGCAGGTGCCGGTGAATCCCGACACGATGGAGCCGCTGCCGGCGCACGAGTAGTCGAACATCGACTGCAACTGCGTGCACGAATCTGACCAATAAAAAAATGAATCGAACCAGTACAATCCCGGCCTTATCGCGCGGGAAAGGGGCAACTGATCATTGGCTGGAAACGGCGGGGTGTAGAGCGCCGCACTTCAGTTGCTTCGGTTGCCAGTTAAAGCAATACCGCTCTCCGTGCGCACCGCCCTATCGCCGAGTGTCGTTTCGATTCGTTTCATTGGTTTGATTCGTGCTCGCAGGTCGCAGTTCGCCCTGTCTCGCGCTCCTCTCCCGTCGCGGCGTGAGGTCGTCTATCTTTAGCTCTGCGGGGCGTTAGCTCAGTTGGGAGAGCATTCGGTTTGCAACCGAAAGGTCGCGAGTTCGAGCCTCGCACGCTCCATTCCTTCTCCACGGATCGACTCTGCTGCCTCATCTCTGCGGGGCGGTTGCTCTGGCCCGAGCGCTGCCGGATTCCGCTGCGGCGTTCGGCGTCGATTCGCCCGCGTACGTCGCGATCCGCGCGGTGATGTATCTCTCCGCGATGCTCGTCATCGGCTCGTGCGCATTCATTCTCCTCATCGCGACGCGCGTCGTGCATCTCGCGCGCGCGGGCACTGACGTCGAGCTCCCGCCCGTCGTGCCGGGCACGCGGCTGCTCGCGCGATGGGCCGCGGTGGTGCTTGCCCTCGCGATGCTCGCCCGGCTCTTCGCGCAGACGTACATGGTTGGCGAGGGCGACCTCACGATGATGACGCCGCTGCTCGCGAAGACGTTCTGGGGCTGGGGATGGCTCGTTGGCGCGCTGAGCACACTGGTCGTCGTCGGAGTCTTGTTTGTCGGGCGCGGGAAGCGCGCGGTGTGGAGAGTGACTGCCGCAGGTATGATTGGAATCGCGCTCTCATTCTCGCTCACCGGCCATGCGGCTTCGGAATCGAAGCCGATTCTGTTCGTCATGCTCGACAGCATTCACGTGATGGCCGCGGGCGGTTGGCTCGGGACACTGCTCGTGGTCACGACCGTGGGACTGCGATCGGTGCTCACGCTCTCCGCCGAGCGTCGCGGCCAGGCGGCATCTGAGCTCATCAACGCCTTCTCGACTTTCGCGCTGCTCTGCGCGTCCACACTCGTGATCACGGGATTCGTGGCGGGCTGGTCTCATCTGCACACGCTGTCTGCACTCTGGAAAACGGCGTACGGGCAGGCGCTCTTCCGCAAACTCGTGGTGATCGGGATGATGGCGCTTGTCGGCGCATTCAACTGGCGCGTGATCAGGCCGCGTCTCGCGAATGCCGACACGATCCCGCTGCTCAGGAAGAGCGCCGCGGTGGAGCTCACGTTCGGCCTCGTGGTCGTGATTCTCACCGCGATCCTCGTGGGCACATCGCCGCCGGATTCCGAGGATGCGATGCCGGGAATGGGAATGCATTCGCGCTCTCCAATTTCTCTCACCTCATTTCAGATTCCGACATGAACAGCCCCACGAGCACGACGTCGCCCCTCGCGGGCGACCGCGCGCCCGATTTCACCGCCGATTCCACCAGCGGCCAGCCGGTCACGCTGTCGTCGTTTCAGCAACGCAAGCGCGTGCTGCTCGCGTTTTTTCCGCTCGCGTTCACCTACACGTGCACCGCGGAGCTGTGCGATTTCTCGGAGGACTTCGATCAGTTCGCCGGCAAGGATGTCGAGGTGATGCCGATCAGCGTCGACTCCGTGCCGACGCTCAAGGAGTTCAAGGCGAAGCACGCGATGCGCGTCGATCTCGTGAGCGACTTCAAGCGCGACATCTCGCGCGCGTACGGGGTGCTGCTCCCGGACAAGTTCTATTCGGCGCGTGCGTACTTTCTGGTCGGACTGGATGGACGGATCGAGTGGGCGCACGTGGAGGCAAATGCGGGGAACAAGCGGAGTAATGGGGAGATTCTGGGGCGGATCGCCGGATCTATGGCGAGCGGGTGAGGGCGGCCGTGGATGGGCAGGGAAGGGAGACGGTGCTCGGCCAACCCCTTCAGATCGACGTTCAGCAGGCGGGCGCGACTGCAGCAATAAATAACGACTTGCGCTGAAATCACGGTCTTCTATCTTGGCTCAATCGATCCTGCATGTGAAATGAGACGGTCGCACTGAAGGTCATCAGTGCACGTCGCGAATTGTTGCGTTTCTGCTCTCCGTTTGGATTGGGTACGTGTCAAGATCAAGATGGAGGATGAGATGACTGGGATTCGCACCGGAGAAGTCGACACGTTCGCCTATACCGCGCCTACGCGCCCGGTGGTGTCGCGTCGCATGCGCATGCGTCAGGGATTCGCAACGCTCGTCTACAGCACCGGCTATCCGATGCTTGCGCTGGCCCTGTGGATCGGCG
>DASXQD010000362.1:0-3004 GCA_036493195.1 Gemmatimonadaceae bacterium
CCGTCGGTGAACAGCGATTCCATCTACGCGCTCGCAGTGAAGCCGTCGGACTACGCGGATCAGCCGTACATCTATCTGCTCGACGACGGGATCGTGACGCTCGAGGCAGACGGCACCGGCACGCGCACCTATCGGCAGATCGTGCAGATTCTCACGCCCGAGGCGGCCGAGCAGTGGGGGGAACGCTCGTTCGGATACTCGACGGATCGCGAGACGCTCACGCTCAACTGGGCGCGCGTGCTCCGACCCGACGGATCCGTCATAACGGAGAAACCCGTGCACGAGCAGGAATCGCTCGCGCCCGTGGCGATGGAGGCGCCCGTGTACTCCGACGAGAAGCTTCATCGCATCTCGCTGGGCGGCGTCGCGCCCGGAACGATCGTCGACTACAGCTACACGGTTCGGACGCTCAAACCGATCATTCCGCGGGATTTTCTGACGACGTGGAGCGTGACCACCGGGCGCCTGACGCGGCGCTCGCGCTTGATCGTCGACGTTCCCGAATCGCTGAAGCCGCGCATCGAGGAGCGGCATTTGAGCTTCGCGCGCAAGGAGGTGAGCGCAGGCGAACGCCGGATTTACACGTGGGCACGCGCGGACATTCCGAAACCCGATCTCGAGGCGCTCGCGCCCGACTCGAGCTTTGGCGAGTCGCTGGTGATCGCGGCACCCATCAAGTGGTCGGACATCGCCCAATGGTACGCGGGGCTCGCGAAAGGACGTTACTCGTTGACGCCGCAGATCGAGCAGGCGCTCGCGAAGACGGTGACCGGCTCGAAGACACTCGACGATTCGATACGCGCGGTGCACCGCTGGGTCGCGCAGGATTTCCGGTACGTCTCGCTCTCGCTCGGGATCGCCGGCTTCCAGCCGCATCCGCCGGCGGAGGTGTTCGCGAACAACTATGGCGATTGCAAGGACAAGGCGACGTTCTTCGTCGCGCTGATGAAGCGCATGGGCGTCACCGCGTATCCCGTGCTGCTGCGCAGCAGCGGGCGCGTGATTCGAACGCTGCCGAGCGGGCATCAGTTCGATCACATGATCGCCGCGGTGGATCGGAATGGAAGACGAACGTACGTGGACCTCACGGCGGACATCGTTCCGTTCGGCGCGCTCCCGCCGCAGGAGCAGGGTGAGTTCGGGCTCGTCGTGCACCCGGACGGCGCGAGTGAGGAGATCACCTTCCCATCGGATCCGTCGGCAGCGAACAAGATGGAGATACATCTCGCCGGCGCCCTCACCCCGGACGGGCTGTTCGCCGGCAAGTGGACGCGCATGGCGTCCGGTGCGCAGCAGTACGGGATGCGCGCCTCGATGGCCAAATCGACGAAGCCGGATTCGGCGGAACGCGCGCGCGCGACGCTGGCGATTGCGAATGCGATCTTCGATGGCTCCGCGGGCGACAGCCTGCAGCTGTTCGACGGCCGCGATCTCACAGCCGAGCCGAAGATCTCGGTGCTGATCAGACATGGCAAGGCGGCGTCGGATGCAGGCGGTACGGAGATCCTGACGATTCCCCTCACGAGCTACGCCGTCACGAATCTCATCTCGGCGCTCGAGGCGCGCGGCGCGCGCAAGTCACCGATCTCTTCGGAGAAAGTGTGGGGACCGCACACCGAGATTCAGGAGCTCAGGCTGACGCTGCCCGCGGGATGGAAGGCAAGACTGCCGCCGAACGACAGCGCGACGAGCGTGTTCGGCACGTACGTCGCCGAATATTCGCAGACCGGTCAGGAGCTGCGCATCGCGCGCAAGCTCACGGGAACAGAGGGAGATCAGCCTGCCACGAAGTACGGCGAGCTGCTGGACTGGATGAAGCAGATGTCGAAGGATGACGCGAAGTATGTGATTCTGGAGCATTAGCTCATCACGACCGCGGGATCAGCCGGCGAGCGATTCGGGGACCAACAAAATTGGATGAGGCGACACAAACGGACACAAACGGACACAAACGGAGAAGGCGAAACGTTTTTCAGTGTTGCATGCACCGGTTGAGAGCACCGTTTTCGTCGTCTCAGCAACGGTTGACGACCCGCTCGCGCATCACCTGCAACTCGCAGCGCTGAATGTGAGAAACGACTAGCGGGCCGGCACACCTTCCGTCGCCAGCCGCCCGAGCACGTCGCGATCGATGCGGTGGCTGCCGTTGAAGCTCACGTGCTCGTAGGCGATGCCGTTCGTCGTGAGTCGCGCGTTCTGAGCGGCCAGCAATTCGGGAGTTGCGTGCTCGTCGGCCGTGCCCGCGATCGAGGTGAGCCGCGCCGAGCGCAGCGCGGGCGCCGCGGCGAGGTCGACGTCGGTCGGGATGGTGCTCCCCCACAGCAGCGCACGATCGACGTGCACGTGCGTGCGCTCGAGCCAGCGCGCAACGGTAGCGACGCCCTGCGAGAAACCGAGCGCCGTGAAGGTCGGGGACGCGCCGTCCAGCGAGGCGAGCACGTGAGCGTAGAGCGCGTCGAGATATTCGACGTAGTCCTCGATGTCGCTCAGGCGGTCCTCGCGGGTCATCCAGGTGGCGCCCACGTGCGTGTCCGCGTGCGTCTTGCCGGGTACCTCCACGTAGAAGCGCGACAACGCCTCCGGCGCGACGATCAGGCGCTCGGGCGTGGCAATCGATTCGAAGTGGCGAATGAAGCGGCCGGCGAGCTGCCCGTAGCCATGACACACGAACCAGAGCTCCCGAACTCCCGCATGCGGATCACCGGTGGTGAAGTAGCGGGCCGTGCGTGACACGGGCAGATGGTGTTCGCGTCGCATGGGGAAGAGTGTTCGTTCGGGGAGTGCGCGTCAACCGTGCGGGTTCCACGATCGGAGTTCCACCGGGTCGGGCTTCCCGCGCGCGACCCGGATGGCGAGAATTCCACATGCGATCGAGCCGCATCTCCGCGCGCAGCTGGCTGCTGGCGCTCTACATCGTGACGATCATCGTGGTGGCGATCGGCAAGGCGTACGGACATCGCGGCCCCGACAACAATTTCCTGGTCTTTCGCTGGTCGTTTCTGAA
>DASXQD010000363.1:0-2559 GCA_036493195.1 Gemmatimonadaceae bacterium
GGCGGCCGCGAAGTCGCCGCGCCGCTCGTGCACTGCCGCAAGCGTATTCCCGAGCACCGCGACGTGCGGATGCGCCTTCACGCCTTCGGCGATGAGCTCGAGTGCGCGATCGAGATCGCCGGCGAGCCCCGCGGCCAGCGCGGCATAATGAAACCAGGCGGGCGACGGCAGCCGTTTTCCGAGCAGCGCACGCGCCGACGCGAAGGACGCGTTCGCCTCATCGACCTCTCCGGTGCGCAGTGCGAGCACGCCGAACGATGTACGAATGCGCGGATCGTCGCCGCCACCGCGCACGATCGCCTCCTGCAGCATCGCTTTGGCGTCGCCGACATTGCCGAGCCGTTCGAGCGCGTACGCCAGGTTGTGAAAGATCGACGGCCGCGCCGTGGGTTGCGCGGCTGCCTCGCGCAGGATTTGAACCGCCTCGGTCCAGCGCCCTTCCCGCATCGAGACGAGGCTCAGGAAGAAGCGCGCCTGCACGTCGCTGTCCTGCAGCTCCACCACGCGGCGGAACTCACGTGTCGCCTCCTCGAACATGGCCGTTCGATAGAACGCCACACCGAGATTGCGATGCTCCTCCACGCGTGCCTCGCGCACCACGTCGTCCTGCGGGCGCGACTTGCCCACGCGCTGGATGAGCCCCGCGGTCGCGAGCCCATACAGCGCCTTCCCCACCTCGAAATCGCCGAGTCCCGACATGTCGATGAGCGCCGTGACATCCCGGCGGCCGTTGATCAGCGGCGTGAGCTGTTGCTGCTGCGACGTGAGCTGTGATTCACTCACCGCGAGTCGCCCCACATCCAGCTCGAAGATGAGATCGAAGCTCGGGACTTTCTTCTCGATGAGACTCCACTCATCGACACGGCGCGCGCCCTCGAGCAGGAGCGACTCGGGATTGATCGACACGAGCACGTCGTGGTCGTCGGGGCGCATGTCCGCTTCGAAGCTGAACGTTCCCTGCATCCACGTGAAGAGATAGTACACCGCCTCTTCGATCTGCACGCGGATAAAGCGGTGCAGCTCCTCGCGCGTGAGGATCTGCTGCTCGATGAGAATCTCGCCCAGGCGCTTGTTGCGCTGCTGCGTAGCCTGCGCATCGACGGCCGCATCGAGCTCGCGCTGCGTGATGACGTTGTTCTTCACCAGCGTGTCACCGAGCCGGTCGCGCCGGTTGACGATCGAGGCGTACGAGATTCGACCGCGATCGAAATAGATGTAGCCGAAGTTGTTGCGGTCGGTGACGCTGAGACAGCCCGTCTTCTGTCCCATCGCCAGCAGCTGCAGCACGTCGGGCAGGCTCGCCTCGCGAAGGCTTCCCTTGATCGCCATCTACCGGAACTCCTCGATGGCTCGCCCGGTCACATCGGGCCAATCCCAGAGAATCTTTTCCTCGTTCAGGAAGAACGGATCGGCGTCGCGTCCGTTCGTCTGCTTCGCGGGCACGGGCGCCGTGGCGCCGCCCTCGAGCTCCTTGCGCGCGAACGACGCATTGAGCGGCACGCCCACGACGGCAGCGGCCTTGAGCAGCCGGTCGACCGTCCCCGTCATCTCGCCCACGCTCGCCACTGCGCGCGAGGCGAGATAGTCGATGAGCGAGCGATCGGGGCGCTCGCCGGCGCCGGCGAGGTAGCGTGCGTAGAGCTTCTCCCGCAGCGCGTGATCGGGCGGCTGAATCTCGACCACGAGGCCGCCTTCGAAGCGCGAGCGGAGCCGCTCCTCCAGTCCCGCGATCGCCTTCGGCGCATGCGCGCTCGCGAACACGATCTGGCGTCCGTTGCTCGACAGGCTGTTGAAGATGTGGAAGAGCTCCTCCTGCGAGCGCTCCTTCCCTGCGCACTGATCGACATCGTCGAGGATGAGTGCGTCCAGCATACGGTAGCGGGCGCGCCACTTTTCGATCTGCTCCTCCTGCAGCGCGACGATCAGCTCTTCGATGAACTGCGACGCATTCACCACTGCCACCGTGAACGCGCCGCCGCTTTGCGCGATCAGCTCGTTGCCGAGCGCGTGCAGCAGATGCGTCTTGCCGACGCCGTGCGGCCCGTAAACGAACAGCGGGTTGTACTTCTTGCCCGGCTCATCGATGATCGTGTCGATGGCATGCACCGCGAGCTGATTCGACGCGCCCACCTCCAGCTCCGCGCGCGTGAGCGCCGGATCGGGCCCGGGCGGCGGCTCCGCGCCTCCCACGATTCGCGCGAGCACGAGCTCCGCCTCGCCCACGCGCTCCGGATCGCGAAAGAGCTCCGACGCGGCGAGATGCGTGTCGATCTTCGATGCCTCCGCCTCGAGCTCGCGAAGGCGCCGGATCGACGCCTCGAATCGAGACAGCAGCGTGTCGACATCCGGCTCTTCGGTCGACTCCAACGTGCGCTCGAGCAGCTGCGTCACGTAGCCGAGCTGGTGCCAGTACGTCATCGCTTCGACCACTCGCACACGCCAGCTGTCGATGTGCTGTGCGACGACTTCGCTCAGATCGGAAAGAAAGCTCGCGAACTCCTGGCCGCGGTCATGGGACGGAACGAGCGGCGGCGTCTCGGGCTTCTCGCCGAGCAGCTC
>DASXQD010000364.1:0-15802 GCA_036493195.1 Gemmatimonadaceae bacterium
TCCTGCGTCGCCGTCGCCGGAATCGCGACGATCTCGGTGCGCGGACGCATCACATCGCGCGCCTTCTTCTGATGAAAGTCGAACACTCCCGCGAGCATCTGCGCATCGCTCTCGTTGATCATTCCGTGCGCGCGCGTCTGCGTCACGAGCAGCCGCAGCTCTTCCGGCGAGTGCGCACGCTCGCTGTCCTTCACCTGGGTGACGCCGAGTACCTTGAGAAGAGCGCTCGCGGCACCGTTGAGCAGCCACGTTACCGGCAGTGCGACCTTCGCGAACCAGCGCAGCGGCCGCACGAGCCACCGGCTCGTCGACTCGGGATTCGCGTACGCGATCGATTTCGGCACCAGCTCGCCGATCACGATGTGCAGAAAGGTGATCGTGACGAAGGCGATGATGACCGTCGCCGCCGCGTGGGAGACCACGGCCGCCGATCCGAACCCGAGTCGCGCGAACAGCGCCGCGATCAGCGAGGCCACGGTCGCCTCGCCCGCCCAGCCCAGCGCCAGCGATGCCAGCGTCACGCCGAGCTGCACCGCCGAGAGAAAGCGTGGGATGTCGTTCGCGGTCTCCTGAACGAGCTTCGCGCTCCGGTCGCCGCGCGCCGCCAGCGCATCGATGCGGGAGCGGCGCGCGCTCACCAGCGACAGCTCCGCCGCCACGAAGAAGGCGTTCGCCAGAACGATCACCATCACCGCGGCGAGTCGTAGCACGATCGCGCCCGCCGTCAGCGCGCCTTCTGCATTCTCCACGTAACTCATTGAAGGAGTGGGTCGTCGTCCAGGTATAGCAAAATGCACTGATCGGCGGGCTACCGGAACTCTTGCGCTTTGCGAGGGTCCTCGCCGCCTCCCGTACCATGAGCGTCCGCCGGATCAATGGTCGAGCCCCGCCGCGTACTCCGCTTCATCTACATTGGCCGACTCTCATTGGCCGCCGCGATCTTCATCGCGGCCGTCTCGGCGTGGCATGGCGTCGACGCGCGCGACACCCTTCTCGCGACGCTCGCGCTTTTCGCGAGCATTGCTTTCACGTCGCTCTCCGCGTGGTTCGCGCTGGCCTACCGCAGTCTGGTGAGCCGGGCCTTCTACTATACCCAGTCGCTCTTCGACGTCGCGCTCATCACGACGGTCGTTCACATCACCGGCGGTGCGCTCTCGCCGTTCGCCGCGCTCTACATTCTCGCGACGGCGTGCGCGTCGCTCCTCCTTCCGGTTGGCGGCGGCCTTCTGATCGCCGCACTCGGCAACGTGCTCTACTTTGCCGATGTCATCGTGCTCCAGGGCACCTCGCTCGGACTCGCCGTCATCCTCCAGCTCGGCGTGTTCGCGGTCACCGCCCTCGGCGTCGCCTACCTCGGTGCGCGGCTTCAGGAAGCCGGCGTCAATCGCGAGGCGCTCGCCCAGCAGCTCGTCGTCGCGAAGCTGCAGGCGGAGGACGTGCTCAAGAACATTCGCAGCGGCATCATCACGATCGATGTGAAGGGTCGCATTCTCTTCGCGAACTCGTTGGCCGGACGGCTCCTCGGCTTCAACGACGAGGAGGTGCGTGGAAAGGACATCGAGGAGATCGTCACCGAAACCGCGCCGGCGCTGTCGGCCGCCCTCGAGAAAGCGGTGCACGGCCACGAGCGCGTGACGCGCGGTGAGGCCGTCATCACGGTGAACGGGCGCACCTTCCCGATCGGATTCGCCACCACGACGATGAGCGCCGATGGAACCCCGGACAACGTTTCGGGCACCGTGATCTTTCAGGACATCTCGGATAACAAACGGCTCGAAGAGCTCCGCCTGCGCACCGAGCGCCTCGAGGCAGTGGCGGAGCTGAGCGCCTCGCTTGCGCACGAGATCAAGAATCCGCTCGCATCCATCCGCAGCGCCGTCGAGCAGCTCGGCGCCCGCGAGCGCGCGACCGAGGACGAGCGAGTTCTGGCCACACTGATCGTTCGTGAGTCGGACCGGCTGTCGCGTCTTCTCTCGGAGTTCCTCGACTTCGCGCGCGTGCGGGTCACGCGCGGCGAGCGAGTGAACATGGGCGAGGTCGCGCAGGCTGCCGTTCGCCTCGCGGACACGCATCCGGATCGCAAGTCGGGTGTGAGCGTCACCTGCGTCGTTCCCACCGAGCCACTGCTCGTGGAGGGTGACGAGGATCTGCTCCATCGCGCGATCTTCAACATCACGCTCAACGCCGTGCAGGCTGCGCCCGCCGCGTCGGGACGCGTCACGGTCGAATTGTCGCGACTCAACATCGAGCAGATTCCGACCGGCGTGCCGTTCGACGTGAGCGCCGTCGCGCTGCGCGTGTCCGACAACGGGCCCGGAATTCCGATCGAGCTTCGCGAGCGCGTGTTCGATCCGTTCTTCACGACCAAAACCGGCGGCACGGGACTGGGTCTTCCCATCGTCCATCGCGCCATCGAGGCGCATCGCGGCTTCGTGTTCCTGGACAGCAGTCCGAAGGGCACGCGCTTCACCGTGCTGCTGCCCCAGGTGCAGCAACGCATTCCCGAGGAGAGCGACGCATGAGTGCCAGCGCCAACCCGACCGTGCTCGTTGTCGATGATGAGACGGGCATCCTCGAGACGCTCAAGATTCTCCTCAAGAACGAGGGCTTCACGCCGCACGTCGCGCTCGGCGGCAAGCAGGGACTGGAGCAGATCGCCGCGCTCGATGCGGACATCGTGCTTTCCGATGTGCGCATGCCAAGTGTCGGAGGATTGGAGATTCTCTCCGCGGCTCGCGCCAAGGACCCGTTCGTACCGGTGATTCTCATGACGGCCCAGGCCGACCTCCGCTCGGCCATCCAGGCGGTGAACGAGGGCGCGTACCACTACATCCAGAAGCCGTTCGTCAACGACGAGATCATCTCGATTCTTCGGCGCGCCGCCGAGCATCGGCAGCTGCGCGTCGAGAATCAGTCGCTCAAGCAGGAGATCAAGCGACAGGGGCAGAATGGTGTCAGCGCGCCCGTTGGCCGGAGCAAGGCGTGGCTCTCGGTGCTGAGACTGGCGGAGACCGTCGCGCCAACCGATTCCATCGTGCTCATTCAGGGCGAGTCGGGAACGGGTAAGGAAGTCGTCGCGCGTTACATCCACGATCTCTCGCAGCGCACGGATGGATCGTTCAATTCGATCAATTGCGGTGCGCTCCCCGAGAGTCTGCTCGAGAGTGAGCTGTTCGGCCACGTGAAGGGCTCGTTCACGGGCGCGATGAAGGACAAGCGCGGGCTTTTCGAGGCGGCATCCAAGGGCACGTTCTTCCTGGACGAGATCGGCGAGACTACGCAGGCCACGCAGGTGAAGCTCCTCCGAGTGCTTCAGCAGCGCGAGGTCATCCCGGTCGGCGGCACCGAACCGATCGCAATCGATACGCGAATCCTGGCGGCGACGAATCGCGATCTGGAAGAAGAGATGAAGCGCGGCACCTTTCGCGGCGATCTCTTCTATCGCCTCAACGTCTTCGCTCTGCATCTCCCGCCCCTGCGCCAGCGTCGCGATGATGTACCGCTGTTGATCGACGCATTCCTCACTCGTGGCGCTCTTCAGAATGGCGGTGAGCCCAAGCGACTCACGAGTGACGCACTCGACGCAATGCTCGCCTACGGCTGGCCCGGCAATGTCCGCGAGCTCGAGAACGCGCTCGAGCGTGCGATGATCCTGTCGACGAAGGACGAGATTGAGCTTGTCGCGCTTCCCGAGCGCATCACCGAGAGGAAACCCGAGCCGCTCATTGCGGAGCGGCCCGCCAGCGCGAATCCAGCTCTCGATGTCATCGAGCGGGCGTACATCATGTGGGTGCTGCAGTGCGAGGGAGGCAACAAGAGTCGGGCCGCCGACGTCCTCGGCATCGATCCCTCGACCCTCTACCGCAAGCTCTCCCGCTACGGAGTCGCGGAAACGTGACACCGTCGATTCGTCACACCCCAACGTCATTTCCCGTACTCGGGGCGTCGCGCAACGCTGCGGGTGCTGGCGCGTCCTTTGTTCAGCCAGCCATGACTACAGCCGTTACGCCTACGCCGTCGCGTCCGATGGAAGGGACCAGCGCTCCGCCTGAGATCGGACCGCTGAAGCTCCGTGCATCGCTCAAGACCGAGATGATGTTCAGCCTCGCTGTCCTCGGCACGGCTGCGCTGTCACTCGCCGCCCTCAATGCATTCGTCCTCGAGACGTTGACGCTGAGCACGGACGGGCCGATCTATCTCGCCCTTCTCATTCTCGCCGACATCCTCATTTTCGTGGCGTTCGGCGCGTACAAGATTCAGGGACTGGTGCTCGACCCGCTCGAGACGGTAGTCGAAACGACCGAGGCGATCGCCGAGGGCGATCTGTCGCGTCGCGTGCCGCGCACTGGTCCAACGGAGTTCTCGCGTCTCGCCCGCAGCATCAATCGCATGACCGCGCGCATTCTCGAGGAGCAGGCGCAGCGGACACATCTCGAGAAAGTCGCGAGCGTCGGCCGCCTGGCCGCCGGTGTCGCGCACGAGATAGGCAATCCGCTGGGCGCAATCGGCGGCTACGCACACATGCTGCGCAAGAGCTCCGTGCTCGACAGCGATGCGCTCGATGCGGTTGCGGGCATCGAGCGCGAGAGCGCGCGCATCGATCGCATCATGCGCGGCATGCTCGAGTACGCGCGCCCGCGCCGCCGCGTCACGTCCCGCATCGATCTCAACGTCACGGTGAACGAAGTCATTCAGCTGCTGCGCGATCAGGGAACGCTGCGCGAGGTCTCTCCCGAAGTCGCCTTGCAGCACGGGCTTCCGAAGCTCACTGGAGATGCTCATGAGCTCGAGCAGGTGCTCGTGAACCTGATGATCAATGCCGTCGACGCGATGCAGGGTCACGGCAAGGTATGGATCGTAACGCAGGCGATCGCCTTCGACGACATCGCGGGCCGGAACGGACGGCGTCAGAGCGATCCGGATGGTTTCGACATCGCGCGCGAGCAGAGTGCGCGCGTGCGTGCGTGGATGAACAGCGTCGGCGAGCCGACCCAGATCCTCAAGCTGATCGTTGCGGATTCCGGGCCTGGCGTGCCCATCACGGAGAGCGAGCGGATCTTCGATCCATTTTACACGACGAAGGAGCCGGGTCGTGGCACAGGGCTCGGTCTCGCGGTCGTCTCGCGCATCGTCGAGGGACTCGGCGGCACGATCTGGGTACGCCAGGCGCGCGAGGGTGGTGCGGCTTTCATGATGTACTTCCCCGTGACCGCCGAAGGCACCGGCACTGAAGATCGGTCAGCCGGCAGTTCCGTCTCGCACCCGTGAAAATTCTCGTCGTCGATGACGAGCCGGGACTGCGCCAGACGGTCTCCCGCATCCTGGGTGCGGAGGGGCACTCCGTAGGCACTGCCGGCGAGGGTGAAGAGGCGCTCGACAAGCTCTCGAGCGAGGACGTGGATCTCGTGCTGTGCGATCTGCGCATGCCGAAGATGGATGGCCTGGAGTTCATCGAGCGCTATACCACGAGTGGCGGACACGCGCTGGTGATCGCGATGAGCGCGTACGGCGATGCCGATACGGCAATAGCGGCCATGCAGAAGGGCGCCTACGACTACGTGCAAAAGCCCTTCCGCGCGGAGGAGGTCGTGCTCGCGGTTCGCAAGGCGGCGGAGCGGGAGAAGCTGCGCGCGAAGGTGGAGGAGCTCGAGGATCAGCTCAGCACCATTCGCGGCGCCAACGAAATCATCGGGCACAGCCCGAGCATTCGCGCAGCGCTCGACATGGCGCGCAAGGTCGCGCGGCATCCTTCCACCGTGCTGATCACAGGCGAGAGTGGAACCGGCAAGGAGCTCGTCGCGCGTCTCGTGCACAAGAGCAGCCCACGCGCGGACAAGGCGTTCGTTGCCGTGAACTGCGGCGCGATTCCGGAGCCGCTGCTCGAGAGTGAGCTGTTCGGACACGTGAAGGGCGCGTTCACGAGCGCGGACCGCGACAAGACGGGACTCTTCGAGGAGGCGAACGGCGGCACGCTCTTCCTCGACGAGATCGGTGAGCTTCCCGCGGCGCTGCAGGTGAAGCTGCTTCGCGCGCTGCAGGAGGGCGAGGTGCGCCGCGTGGGCGCCACCACGTCGCAGCGCATCGACGCGCGCGTCGTTGCCGCCACCAATCGCGATCTCGGTGTGGACGTCGCCAGTGGACGCTTCCGCGGTGATCTCTATTATCGCGTGAACGTCGTGACGATCAGGCTTCCGGCCCTTCGCGAGCGCTCGCAGGATGTGCCGGAGCTCGCGCTGCATTTTCTCAGGCTCTACAACGCGCGCCTCGGTCTCAAGGTCGAGTCGATCTCTCCACCGGCTCTTCGCACGCTCATCGACTACGCCTGGCCGGGCAACGTGCGCGAGCTCGAGAATGTGATCGAGCGCGCACTAGTGCTCTCCGCAGGCTCCACGATCGAGCGCGACCATCTCTCGGACATCATCGCGCCGGTGACGGCCGCGCAGCCCGCGATGGATGATTTCTCCGTGAAACGCCAGACAGAGGCGCTCGAGCGCACGCTCATTCGCCGCGCACTCGAGCGCACGAACGGCAATCGCACGCGCGCCGCGCAGCTGCTCGATCTCTCGCACCGCGCGCTGCTGTACAAGATCCGGGACTACGAGCTCGGTAGCTGAGCGCAGGGCTCGCCGCGCGCTGTCAGCGGCTCACAGCCCTGGGTGCGACACTTCAATTCCTTCCGCGTCCATTCGCTGACGTACCGCGCGCATGCCGCCGCTACACTCGGCCCATGCGAACGCTCCTGCGCTGCCGTGCCGCCTTCACCCTGGTCGAGCTTCTCGTCGCATGCCTCGTGCTCGGCGTCGGCGTGCTCGGGCTTGCGTCCACGTCGGTGGCCGTTGCGCGCCTCACGGGCGATGCCGCACGTGCCGGCACCGCGATCGAGCGCGGGCAGGCGCGGGTGGAAGCGCTTCGCTCGATCCATTGCGCCGCTGCCGGCGGATCGCTCGCCCTGGGTGGCATAGACGAATGGTGGTCGGTCTCCTCCGCATCAGGCGGCGAATGGCTCGAGGACAGCGTACGCTACACCGAAGGCGTGCACCACAGCCTGCACACCGAATCACTCGCAACTGCAGCACGGTGTCCGCCATGAGAGCAGCTCGCCTGGGCGCGTCGCTCATCGAGCTCGTCGTGGTGATCGTGCTGCTCGCCGCCATCGGCAGCGCCATAATGGAGATCGTGATCCACCAGGAGCGATTCTATCGGGCGCAGGCCGAGGCCATCGATGCGCGGGCCGCCGTGCGCGATGCGGCATCCGTACTTCAAAGCGAGCTGCGCGCGCTCACCGCGAGCGACGGGGATCTCTACGCGATCAGCCCGGGCACGGTCGAGTTTCGAGCGACCCTGGCGCAGAGCGCCATCTGCACCATCTCGCCATCGCGCAACGAGATCACCATTCCGCCGGAGCATCTCGCCTCCGGTGCGCCGCTCACGTGGATCGGCACGCAGCCCGAAGCCGGTGACACGTTGCTCGTGCTCGCGAGCGACTCCACGCTCGGCAATCGGTGGGATCGACACGTTCTTACCGGCGCTCCATCGCACACCGGCGCATGCCCCATCTCCTCGGGGCTCACGACTACCGCAGCGGATGCCAGCGGTGCTCTCACGCTCACCGTGAGCTCCGCACTGAACGGCGCGATCGCGCCCGGCGCTCTCGTGCGCATCGTGCGGCGCGCGCGCTACGAGCTCTATCGCGCCTCAGATGCCCGCTGGTACCTGGGCTATCTCGATTGCCTCTCCTCGCGCGCGACGCCGTGCAACGTCGTGCAGCCGGTGAGCGGACCCTTCGCACCCCTGGGCATCCAGCTCGCGTATCTCGATGCGGCCGGCGCGCCGACCGCCAATCCGCGGCTGGTCGCGCGCATCGATCTGCTCGCGATCGCCGAACGGCGCTCGTCGCCAGCTACGCTCGACTCGCTCGCGACTACGATCGCGCTCCGCAATTGAGTACGCGCGTCTCGACCCTCCCTGCGCTGCGATTCTCTGCCAAGGGCTCGCGCAAGCGCGGCGTCGCGCTCATGATGACGCTCGGCGCAATCGCGGTGATCGGCGCGCTCATCCTCGGAGTTCTCTTCTCCGCACTCCTCGAGCGCCGAGCCGCGATGGAGCAGCTGCTGCGCGCCCGCGCTCTCGATGCTGCGGAGCTTGCACTCGCGGCCACGATCGCACCTGCCGCGTGGGACTCCTCCTGGAGCGCGACTCCGATACGAGGCATCGTCGCGACCCGCTCCTACGCGCTTCCTGCGCCGGATGCCATCGACAGTGTGAGAATCGCGAAGCTCTCCCCCCGCTTTTTCCTCGTCATCTCGGATGCACGCGTGGGGCTCTCGGCACTCGCATTCGCGAGACGCCGCCTCTCGCTGATCGTCGTTCTCGACGGCGCCAATCACCCCGCGCCCGCCTCGTCGCACGCCTGGCTGGAGCTTACGCGCTGATTAGTAGCGCATACGCACAATCGCGTGCTCGGCACTGTCACGCCACGCGCTCATCCCCCAGCGGCTGGTGTTACTTCCACCGCCCCCGCTCGTGTCACAGTAGCAAAGCTTTGGTACAGCCCGCTTTGGTACGGGTATCGTACCGTGCCACAACTGCTCCTCCGCGTCACGTCCACGCCCAAACACGTTGTAATACCCGCCTCCCACCGGCCACCAACATGGCGCTCTTCGGTCGCAAGAAGACGACAATCGGACTCGATATCGGATCCGGACTAATCAAGGTAGCAGTCGTCGATCACGGTCGTGGCGATCCGCAGCTCGTGAAAGTCGCGATCGCGCCACTGCTTGCCGATGCGATCGTCGAAGGTGAGGTGATGGATCCCGGCATCGTCGCCGATGCGATTCGCACCGCGCTCGCCGCAGCCGGCATCAAGGGGAAGGGAGTCGTGACCGCCGTCGGCGGCCGCGACGTGATCATCAAGAAAATTCAGATCGACCGTGTCAAGGAAGCACAGGCGCGCGAGCTCATTCGCTGGGAAGCGGAGCAGCACGTTCCCTTCGACATGGAGTCGGTCGAGCTCGACTTCCAGATTCTCGATCCTACCGCTGATGGCCTCGAGATGAGCGTGTTGCTCGTCGCCGCCAAGCGCGATCTCATCGAAGGAAAGCTTCGTCTGCTCACTGACGCGGAGGTCGCACCGTCGATCGTCGATGTCGACGCGTTCGCGCTGCACAACGCGTTCGAGCTCAACTACCCCGATGCGATGAATGGCGTCGTCTGCCTCGTCAACATCGGACACGAAGTCACCAACATCAACATTCTCGACGACGGCGTTCCGCTCCTCACGCGCGACATTGCCGTCGGCACTCGCCGCTTCCGCGAGGATCTGCAGCGCGAGCGCGGCCTCAGTGTCGAGGAAGCCGATGCGCTGCTGCAGGGTTACGATCGCTCACCGCATCTGCAGGCGATCACGGAAAGTCGAGGCGAGGAAATCGCCGTTGGCATCGAGCGCGCCGCCGCGTTTCTCGCGTCGTCGTCTCGTTCCGCCAGCAAGCTGAAAGCCGCCTACACCTGCGGCGGTGGATCGCGCGTTCCGGGACTCAACGAAGCGCTCTCCACGCGTCTTCGTCTTCCGGTCGAGCAAGCCAACCCGCTACAGCGCTTGAACGTACGTGACGGTGCTTTTGATTCGCTCGTCATCGACGACGTAGCACCCCTGCTGATGCTCCCGATCGGACTGGCGCTTCGCCAGGTCGCTTGATTCCTCCCGAAGGACGCGACAATGATTGAAATCAATCTTCTCCCCGGAACCGGGAAGAAGCCTCGCAACCGCGGCGGTGCCGGAATCAACTTCTCCGGCATGGCGTCGGGACTCGTCTCGAAGGTCAATGATCCGCTGCTCCTGAGCGCTGTCGCAAGCGTTCTCGTGGCGGCTCTCGTGATCGGGGGCATGTTCTGGCACCAGCGCGCGCAGAGCACGGCGGTGAACGAGTCGCTCCAGAAGGCGGAGCAGGACTCGATCAACTACTCCGGCGTCATTCGGGAGCAGCGCAAGGCGCAAGCGCAGCGCGACTCGGTGGTCGCCCAGGTCAACCTCATCAAGTCGTTTGACGACAAGCGCTTCGTGTGGCCTCACATCATGGATGAGGTCAGCCGCGCGCTTCCGCCGTACACGTGGGTGACCTCGCTGGTGCAGACCAATGTCACCACCACCGCACAGACTGCGGCGCCGCCGAACAGCAAGGGTGCCAAGGCCGGTCCGCCTCCAGTCGACAGCTCGAGCGTGCCGCGCGTGCAGTTCAGGCTGATCGGCAACACGGTCGACATTCAGGCACTCACACGCTTCATGAAAGTGCTCGAGTCGTCGCCCTTCATCGAGAACGTTCAGCTCGAGCGCTCCTCGATCATTCTCGTCGATGGAAAGGAAGTCACTGAGTTCGCCCTCTCGGCGGCCTATCAGACGCCCGATCCGTCATCGATCAAGACGGTACCCGTAACTCTCTCGGTGAGGTAGCGATGGCCGAATTTCCGAAAGGTCAGCGCGAGCAGGGACTCCTGGTCCTCTGCGTAGCCTCCCTCATCGCGATCGGCGCATACTGGAACTTCGTGTACAGCAAGACCGCGGCGGACATCGATCTTCGCCAGCAGCACGCGGACGCGCTGGTCACGATGAATCAGAAGGCCAAGATGGAAGTGGCGAAGGGGAACGTGAACGAGATTCGCCGCCAGCTCGCCGATTATCAGCAGAACCTGATGCTCATTCGCAGCCTGGTTCCAACGGGCAACGAGGTGCCGTCGCTCCTCGAGCAGATCTCCACAGCCGCGCGCCGCGTCGGTCTCGATGTCGCAACCGTCGATCCGCAGCCCGTGGCCGAAGGCGAGAACTACGATACCTATCGCTACACGATGTCCGTGGTCGGCGGTTATCACGAGCTCGCGGAGTTTCTCGCGAACGTGGGCAATCTCACCCGCATCGTGCTTCCAGTGAACATCATGCTGGCGCTGCCGAACAACGCGGCCACGCTCCAGGCGCACGCCAAGGCGGGTGAAGCGGCGATCGAAGCCAAGTTCCAGCTCCAGACCTTCGTCACGAAGACGCCGGTCGCCGATCCTTCATTCGATGCACCGCGCAAGAGCGGAGCAAAGTCATGAGCCAGCTTCTTCGAGGTGCAGTCGTCGCAGCGCTCACCTTCGCGGTGATGTCGGCGCAGCAGGCGAGTGCCCAGGCGTTCCCGAACATCAACAAGGCGAAGGAAGCGGCGACGCGATCCGTCGAAGCGACCAACGCGCACACGAGCGCGATGACGGCCGATCAGTCGCCGCAGCCGGTGGCACAGACGGTCGCACAGTCGGCTTCACCGCAGAAGCCCGGCGTCATCGTGAGCTCGTCCGGCTCGGTAAAGCCGACCAGCTCCTCGAGCGCCGCGGTCTCCGGCAAGCCCGCATCCGCAGCGTCGAAGTCCGCCGCAGCTGCGCCGAACGCAAGCAGGACCGCCGCTCCCGCACCGGCCGCACCCAAAGCCGAAGGGAAGTCGGATATCTCGCTCGTGCGCGAGTCGTTCAGCTATGCCGCCGATGGCCGACGCGACCCGTTCATGTCGCTGATGAAAACCGGTGAGCTCCGTCCGGCGGTTTCGGATCTCAAGCTCGTGACCGTGATCTACGATCCCGCCGGCCGCTCGGTCGCGATCCTGCGCGATCTCACTACGAAGGAGCAGTACCGCATCAAGGTCGGGCAGACGCTCGGCCGCATGCGCGTAGCGTCGATTCAGCCCAAATCGGTGACGTTCACCGTGATAGCGATCGGTACGACCTTCCAGGAAGTGTTGGCACTCAACGATACAACGAGAGCGAGGACGCAATGAGGCGAGTCTGCACGCTGGTAGGGATGGCGGTTATCGCGCTGGCTGCACGCGCGTCCGTCGCCCATGCCACAACGACTGGCGAGACGAAGAGCGGTGAGGTCAAGTCGCTCGCCGTCGTCTCGGCTTCGGGACGCGCCGAGGTCGTGATCGCGGTCGACAATTCGGTGAGCGTCCAGGACTTCTCTCTGGCCGATCCTTCCCGCGTCATTCTCGATCTCAAGGGAGCGAGACTGAACGCCCCCACGCGACTGTATGATCACGTGCCTCGCGGCGGCGTGACCAACCTGCGTGTCGCTCAGTACCGCGCGAACACGGTGCGCGTCGTGATCGATCTCGATGCCGATCACAAGTACGCCGTCACCCGCGATGCCAACGAAGTCCATGTCTCGATCGACGCACCCGCGGGTCAGGCCTTCACCGCCTGGCGCGCCGCGCCGCAGATCACGAGTGCCGTTGCGAGCGTCGATGCAGCGGCTGATGTCGCGCCCGACATGGCGGTCGTGCACCCGGCCCTTCGCAAGGCGAGCGTCGCTCCGGTGAGCCAGAGCAAGTTCGCAGCATCGGCCGCGCAGCCACGCATCACCGTCACCTATCAGGATGCGGACATTCGCGACGTGATCGCGGCGTTCGCCGTCTTCTCCGGTCGCACGATCGTCGTCGGCAAGGGTGTCGCGGGGAATGTCTCGGCGGAAGTTCGCGATCAGCCGTGGGATGTCGCGCTCCGTGCGATTCTCCAGACGCAGGGACTCGCCGCCAAGGAAGATCAGGACGGCATCATCGCGGTCGACAGCTACGAGAACATCGCGAAGCAGCAGGCGTCCGAGCCGCTCACCACGCAGATCATCTCGGTGAACTACGCTCGGGCTTCGACGCTCGTCTCCACCGTCAAGAGTCTGCTCTCGAAGGAATGCGCGCCGGGTACGGCGAGCGCGCCGGCGAGCAACACGAACTGTCAGATTCGCGGCGATGTCTCCGCGGATTCGGCAACGAACCGCCTGCTCGTCACTGACGTCGCGTCGCGTCTCCAGGAAATCTCGAACTACGTGAAGGATCTCGATGTCCGCACGCCGCAGGTCTCGATCAAGGCGAAGATCATTCTCGTCAATCGCACGAACATCGAGGACATCGGCGTCAGCTACGACTTCGGCTCGCAGGGCACGTTCTTCAACTCGCTCATGCAGCGCACCGATCCGTCCACCTTCAAGCCGGTCGACACGAACGGCGACGGTGTGCCGGATGCAGTCACGGGAACGCCGTTCGCGAAGGCGCAGAACGTGATCGAGATCGGAGGCAACTCGCTCGCCGCGGTCTCCAATGCCAACGCCCGAGTGGTCAACCCGGCGCTCTCGCTGATCTTCTCGACCGCGCTCGGCAAATTCAATCTGACCTCCTTCCTCGACGCCTTGCAGGAAGTTCGACTCGCCGATGTGCAGGCGGAGCCGAGCATCGTCACGCTCGACAATCGCAAGGCCGAGATCCTCTCCGGTGAAGAGACGCCGATTCGAATCATCGACATCGGGTCGCTCAGCCAGGGTGGAACCACGGCGCAGGCGCCGCGCGCCACGGTGTCGTTCAAGGAGACCGGTATCATCCTGACGGTCACGCCACACATCACGAACAACCGCAAGATTCTCATGACGCTGCACGCGGAGCGCTCGCAGCTCCAGCCCGCAGCATCTGATCTCGGCTACACCTTCCTCAAGCAGCGCGCCGACAACGAGCTCCTCGTCGGCGATGGCGAGACGGCCGTGATCGGCGGGCTCACCGTGACGTCGGTGACGCAGTCGAAGGTCGGTATTCCGCTCCTCGTCGACCTGCCGTTCATCGGCAAGCTGTTCGGCGAGACGCGCACGGAAGAGGACAAGAACGACCTCCTGATTCTGGTTACGCCGCACATCGTCGATGAAGGCGAGAAGCTCGGCGCTCCTGGTAGCGACCGTTAATCCGCTGAGACCCGATCATATGAATCCCATCTCCGCACGATCCGCGCTCTCCCCAGCGCGCCGCCTCGCGGCGGCTGCCTTCGGTCTGGCCGTCGTTGCCATTGTCGGCGCGTGCGGTGAGGGAAGTGGGTCCACCTGCGCCACCTGCGACACGGGCCGGCCGGTAGTCTCGGTCTCCGAAACATCGACCACCGACACATCCATCGTGATCTCCACGCACGCGACGGACAACCTCGGGCTGCTCACCGTTCACACGCGCGTCAGCGCCGCCGGGATAGCGGGCGGCTTCGACACGACGTTCTCGAGCCCGGTGACCTCGGTCGACATCCCCTCCACGATTCAGATCCCGGCGAGCGTTCCGACGGGAACGACCATCACTGTAGTAGCAACGGCAATGGACGGCGCGCACAACGCCGCCCACCCGGACACGCTCATGCTCCACACGGGCGGGGGCGGAGCCGCTGCGGTGATCCTCACGAATCCGCACTCCACCGACACCGCCGTCGTCGGCTTCTCGCTCGCGATCGCGGTGAGCGGCAAGGCGCCCGCGAAGGTGAAGTCGCTCGGCTTCATCGCCTCGGGAGTCTTCGCGACGCCGGTTCGCGATTCCATAATCTACTCGAGCCCGCTCCTGGACTCGATCGCGCTCGACACGGCGCTCAGCCTCGTTGGCGCAAGCACGGGCACGCTGACGATCACACCGTTCATGATCGACTCGCTCGGTCGCCAGACGCTCGGCGCACCGGTGTCGCTGTTCGTCACGAACGTCGTGCCGACCAATACGATTCCGATCGTCGACTTCCAGATTGCCTCACGCGTCGAAGCACGCGATACGATTCACGTCGAGGCGCGCGATCGCTCGGGCGTCACCTGGGTGGGCTACGAGGTGCGCAATCTGCCGAGCGGCACGCCGTTCTCCTCGTCGGACTCGGTGGCAGTGCCGGCGAATACCAGCTCGGTTACGCACACCTTCAGGATGAATCTCCCGGTCACCACCTTCCCGACGTCGCTGCAGGTGCAGGCGTTCGCGCGAAACGCGAACACCCGCGACTACGCTCGCAAGCCAGTCGGCAATACCGGCGTGATTCGCACGGACACGATCACCGTCGTCGCGGGACTCACCACGCCTCTGGCGGCAGGTGGACTCGTTGCCGACGCGCTCTATCACCCGCCAACCAACAGCATCTATCTCAGCAACATCGAGCGGAACGAGCTCGACGTCTTCAACCTCGGCGACTCCACGTTCCACACGCCGATCCAGGTTGGCTCGAGACCGTGGGGTATCGCGGCGTGGCCGCGCGACCGCAACGGCACCATGGGCGACACGCTGCTCGTGGCGAATTCCGGCGGAACGCTGATCAGCTACGTCAACACCAACACGCAGCACGAAGTCTTCCGCTATCCGTTGCCGGTGTTGCTCGCGCAGTCGGTGACGTCGACCACGGGCTCGAACGGCGTGCTCACGGAGACCATCACGGACTACGTGTTCTCGGATCGTCCCCAGTATCTCGCGGCCACCTGCCGGGGCTCCATTGTCCCCGGCAGCCCGTGCGGCAACGTCGTGCTCGTGTACTCCACCACGCCAACGGCCGGACAGTCGGTTCCATTTACGAATCAGGGCACGGTGCGCTGGGAGAATCTGCAGACGCACGAGTCTCACTTCTTCTTCGAGCAGGCCATGGGGCAGTCCGTCGACACCAAGGACACGCTCCAGATTCAGCGCTTCGCGGCGCAGGGCGTTGGCTCGAGCGGTGCGATCGTTCCCTTCCGTCAGGGTCCGTTCATCAATCTCCCGGATACGACCAAGCACTTCTACTCGATCGTGATCAAGGTCCCGGCGCTCGGATTCCGCGACACCACGTATGCGCGCAACTCCGGCAACTTCCGTCGCGCCGTGCTGGGCGAGGGCGGTGCCGCCGGCGGAACGGGCACGCAGCCGAACAGCCGATCCATACTTTACGATGCCACCGCGGGCTTCACGACGTCGTTCGTCGATGAGGCGGGCTTCAGTCACAACTTGCCCACTCCCGCGATCGACAACGGTGTCTCCGGCTCGTTCCT
>DASXQD010000365.1:0-9778 GCA_036493195.1 Gemmatimonadaceae bacterium
CGTCGCGTGGAGCGCGGCGCTGCTGGCAGCGGGATTCGGAGTGCTGCCCATCGTGTTCGGCGCTCTCATCGCCTGGCGCTACGGTGGCTAGATCGAGCGCCGCGGCTCGCCGCCGCACGGACGCGCCGCTTCCGCGCGCACTCGACTCCTCCGCCGGACGCGATGCGGCCAAGGGATCGCGCGACCTCGATGAGCTCATTCATCATCGCCTGCGACTTGGCATGGTGAGTGCGCTTGCCGCCAACGAAGAGCTCTCGTTCAGCGAGCTCAAGTCATTGCTGCGCACCACGGACGGCAACCTGAGTGTGCACGCCCGCAAGCTCGAGGATGCGAGCTACGTCACGGTGACGAAGACGTTCGAAGGACGCCGGCCGCTCACCACCTACCGGCTCGCCCCCGCCGGCCGCCGGGCGCTGCAGCGGTACCTGTCGCACATGGAATCGATCATCCAGGTGACCCGCGACACGCTCGAGCGTTGATAGTGTACATCTTTTCGCGTTCCGCCCGCCGCGCTCATAACGCACACTGAAACCATGCCGCTACGACCATACACCGACACGCAGCCCCTGCACGTCGCGATCATCATGGATGGAAATGGCCGGTGGGCCACGCAGCGCGCGATGCCGCGCGTTGCCGGACATCGCGTTGGTGTGGAGGTCGTGCGCAAGGTGGTCGAGCACGCGCCAACGCTCGGCATCACCACGCTCACGCTGTACGCGTTCAGCAGCGACAACTGGCGCCGGCCGGCGGCCGAGGTCTCGACGCTGATGCGGCTGTTCCGCTCGCGACTCGTGAGCGAGGTGCCGCGGCTGCTCGACAACAACGTTCGGCTCACCGCCATCGGACGCCGCGACCGCCTGCCGCTCGCGCTCGCAGACGCACTGGAGGAGGCGGAGGAGCGAACGTCGAGTGGCACCACGCTGCACATGCGTCTGGCGATCGACTACTCCGCCCGCGATGAGATCCTGCGCGCTGCACAGCGCCTGGCGAGCGTGAGCGACGCCACGCGCGAGGACTTCGGCCGCGCGCTCGGCGGCGAGTACGACTCGCGTCCCGCGCCCGATGTCGATCTCGTGATTCGCACCGGCGGCGAGCGCCGGCTCAGCGACTTTCTGCTGTGGGAGTGCGCGTACGCCGAGCTCTATTTCACGGATGTGATGTGGCCCGAGTTCGGGCCGAAGGATCTCGAGTCCGCAGTGGAATATTTCCAGAAGCGCGATCGGCGGTTCGGCGCGCTCAGTGCCGCGGGGTAAGGCTGCACCCCGAGAAGCCGAGCCGAACGGCGCAACGTGTGGCCGAGCGACGGGCGGCGCACCAGCTGCTCGACAAGCCTCTTGTCTTCGACGATCCACTCGCAGTGCGCATCATCGGCGCACGCGCGGAAGCGAATCTTCCGGAGCAGCCGAAGAATTTCGTCGCGGCGCGCTTCCGCGCGTACATGGCGGCGCGCAGCCGCTTCGCCGAGGATGAGCTTCGCGAGGCGGTCGCGCGCGGTGTGCGCCAGTACGTGATTCTCGGTGCGGGGCTGGATACGTTCGCGTACCGGAACTCATTTCCCGATCTGCGGGTGTTCGAAGTCGATCATCCAGCAACGCAGGCATGGAAGCGCAAGCGGCTCGCACAGGTCGGAATACCGGTTCCGTCCAGCATGACGTTTGCACCGGTGGACTTCACGCGCGAGACCTTCGACGACGGTCTTCGGAATGTCGGTTTCAACGAGAACGCGCCGTCCTTCTTTTCGTGGCTCGGCGTCACGATGTATCTCGAGCCCGATCTCGTGCTCGGCACCTTGCGTGCGATCCTCGAGATGCACGCCTCGAATGGCGTCGTGTTCGATTACGCGGTGCCGCGCGAAACCCTGGGAATCGTTGGGAGGCTCGCGCTCGACGCCGTGAGCAGACGCGTCAAGAGGGCCGGAGAGCCGTTCAAGGGATTCTTCGCGCCGGCGGAGCTCCTGGCGAAGCTGCGGGAGATCGGGTACACGCACATCGAGGATCTTGGGAGCGCGGAGATCGATGCGCGCTATTTCAGCGGGCGCACGGACAAGCTTCGCTCGGGGAGCCAACTCGGTCGGCTGGTGAGCGCGCGAGGGTAGTCGGCAGCGCGATCGGCGTGCGTCGTCCGCGCGCGGAGCGTAAATTGTGCGCATGACCGACGACAAGAAGATCCATCCGCCGGAGACCCTCGAGGGATGGTACGCGCTGCACCAGCTGTTCGCGCATCCCGTGGGGCTCACGCCCAATGAAAAGGAGCAGGCCAAGACCGCGTCGCTGCTGACGAAGCTCGCGAAGCCGGAGGGCGGTGGGTGGAGCGCCGTCGCGCGGGTGATCGGCTCCGTCTCGGATACCATGATGGTGCATTTCCGCCCGACGCTCGATGCGATCGGCGAGGTGCAGAAGCAGCTCGACGCGGATCCGTATATCCAGCGGCTCGTGTCGACGTACACGTTTCTGAGCATCACCGAAGCGGGACTCTATCACATCACGGCCGAGCTTGCGCGCGATGCGGCGGCGCGCGGCGGTGCGGTAGGAGATGAGGAGTACGCGAAGGCGGTGAGGGCGCGCGTGGAGACGGAGCGAAGCGCGCCGATGGTGATGCGGCGACTGGAGCCGCCATTCCCGGCGGAAATGCCGTACATCTGCTTCTATCCAATGTCGAAGAAGCGTGAAGCCGGACAGAACTGGTACACGCTCACGCTCGAGGAGCGCAGCCGGCTGATGTACGAGCATGGCAGCACCGGCCGCAAATACCACGGCAGGGTGCAGCAGATCATCACGGGCGCGATCGGCTTCGATGCGTGGGAGTGGGGAGTCACGCTCTTCGCGAAGGATCCACTCGATTTCAAGAAGCTCGTGACGGAGATGCGCTTCGACGAAGCGTCCGCGCGCTACGTGGACTTCGGCGAATTCTGGGTGGGGAAGGTGATGAGTCCGGGCGAGTGGGTGAAGGCGTAGGCATGGAGATCGCGTAAGCGCTTGCAGCGCATGCGCGCGATTGTCGGGTCCACTCCACGCTCGCCGAGCTCGACACATGGCGAATCAGTCCGGAAAAGAAAAAGTGAAGTTGCGCTGGCTCGGACACGCAGCGTTCGAGATCGAATCGAGCGGCGGGACGAAGCTGCTGATCGATCCATTCATCACGGACAACCCGGTCACGCCGGAGGCGCTGAAAGATCTCGATCGATACAGGAAGGCCGATAAGCCCGCGGTTATCTGTGTCTCGCACTCGCACGGCGACCACTCGGCGAACGCAAAGGAGATCGCGCGGCTGAGCGGTGCCCCCGTGATCGGGATGGTGGAGTTCGTGGGGTCGCTCGATCTGCCCCAGGAGCAGTCGAAAGGCGGCAACATCGGTGGAGAGATTCGCATCGGGGATGTGAGCGTGCATCTCGTGCCGGCAACGCACTCCACCCAAAGCGGATCCCCGATCGGTTTCGTCATCCAGTTCGCCGACGGGCGTACGCTGTATCACACCGGCGACACGTGGATCATGAGCGACATGGCGCTCATTCAGGAAATTCATCATCCGGACATCGTGCTCACGTGTGCGGGCGGCGGGCCGTACACGCAGAATCCGAAAGTCGCCGCGCTCGCGATGAACAAGTTCTTCAAGGCGAGCGTCATCGTGCCGATGCACTACGCGACGTTTCCGGTGCTCGCGACGGAGGCCGAGGTGCGGGCGGCATTCTCCGGCGATTCGCGCGCCGTGATCATGAAGCCCGGCGAGTCGAAGGCGGTATAGAATCTTCCGTCGGTCGCGCGCGATACGTACGTTCTTCCCGGCGTTGGAGATGTCTCTGACCCACTCGCCGGAGAGACTCGCATGCATGCGCACAATCTTCTCGCCATTCTCGCTGCCGCCGTTGTCGCGTTCCTGCTGGGTGGACTGTGGTATTCGCCGCTGCTCTTCGCCAGACAATGGATGGCGGCTCACGCGCACTCGCCCGAGGACGTGGCGCGGATGAAAGCGGATGCACCCCGCGCGTACGCCATCTCGTTCGTCGCATTTCTGGTGATGGCGGCGATTCTGCAGCTGGTCCTCAATCATCTCGGCGCGAACAACTGGCGAAGCGGCGCACTCTGGGCCGCGCACCTCTGGCTCGGCTTCGCGGTGACGATCGGCCTCATGGCCAACGTCTACAGCGGCAAGAGATTTTCCGTATTCGCGATCGACGCCGGCTATCAACTCGTGTATCTGCTCGTGATGGGCGCCATACTCGGCGCCTGGCACTGAGCTCCACTGGAACGCGCACGTGCTCCGCTGGTAAAATGCATCATGATTAATCGCCCACTCCTCGTGCGCGCCGCCATGGCGTGCGCCTCGCTGAGCGTGCTGGCGCTCGCGGCCGCGACTACTGCGCCCGCGAAGCGCGGCCACATCTTCATCATCCTGCTCGAGAACGAATCGTACGCGCGAACGTTTGCGTCGAATTCTCCCGCGCCCTATCTCGCACACGAGCTGCCGGCGAAGGGCGTGCTCCTTCGGAATTACTACGGCATAGGACACAACAGCCTCGATAACTACATCGCCCTGGTGAGCGGCCAGGCACCGAACGTCGCCACGCAGCGGGACTGCAGAAAGTTCACGGAGTTCGAGCTCACGAAGCCCACGCTCGACGCCAACGGACAGGCGCTCGGCAGCGGATGTGTTTATCCCGCCATCGTTCCGATGCTCGGCGATCAGCTCGAAGCCGCTGGCAAGAGCTGGCGCGGCTACATGCAGGATCTCGGGAACGACAAGTCGAAGGCGGTGGAGGAGTGCGGACATCCTGCGATTGGCGCGGACGATCCGACTCTGAATCGCACGCCGGCGGATCAGTATGCGACGAAGCACAATCCGTTCTACTATTTCCACGGCTTCATCGACAACCACGATCGATGCGTGCAGCACGTCGTCAATCTGCGTCGTCTCGATGATGATCTGAAATCCGTCGCGACGACGCCGAACTATTCCTTCATCACCCCGAATCTGTGCGATGATGGGCACGACGCGCCGTGCGTCGACCACGCGCCCGGCGGACTCGTTCAGGCGGATGGCTTTCTGCGGAGGTGGGTGCCGAAGATCATGGACTCACCGGCATACAAGGCCGACGGCGTGCTGATCATCACCTTCGACGAGGCGAGCGGTCCGCCGGGACAGGACTCGTCCGCATGCTGCGGTGAGAAGGGGCTGCCGGGATCCTCGACGCTGCCCGGTGGCAGCGGGCCCGGAGGCGGACGCGTGGGCGCAGTCGTGCTCTCGCCACTGGTGAAGCCCAGCACCGTCTCCGACGTGCCCTACAATCACTACTCGACGCTGCGCTGGGTCGAGGACCGATTCGGACTATCGCATCTCGGGTACGCCGCAGCGAACGGGCTCGTCACCTTTGGCCAGGACGTGTTCGGCGGAAAGTAGCTCGAGCAACGCGAAGGCTCATTCCTTCGACTTGAGCCTCGACTGGTTCGCCGCGATGAACTGCCGAATCTCGTCGGACATGTCGAGCAGCTTCGTCCACTGCTCCTTGTAGAGCGTCACGGGAAAGCGGCCGAGCCCGTAGATCGAGAGGCCGCCCTTCTCGCTGACCTTCATCGAGATGCCTCGAGCGGCGCCCTGCTTGAGCGCGGCGTTTTCCTCTTTCAGCCGCGCCAGCTCGGCGCGGAGATCTTCATCGGACATGTGAGTACCTGCTGACGGTGAGAGGCGAGCTCGCGCTCGCACGCAATCCGTCAATTTGAGGCAGGCCCACGCTCTTCACCAGAGCGATGGCGCAGTCGGAGCTACATCGTCTTGAGGGTGATCGAAGGATCTACGCGCGCGGCACGCATCGCCGGCAGCACGCACGCTATCGCCGCGACGGCGCTCAGCAGCGCCGCCACACCGAGATACGTCGCGGCATCCAGGCGCGACACGCCGAAGAGCATCGATGCCACGACGCGACTCGCGAGTCCGGATGCAATCAGGCCGAGCAGCACGCCCGCGATCGTGAGCGTCATTCCACGACGAAGCACCATGCGCACGACCTCGCCTGGCGAGGCGCCGAGCGCCGCACGAACGCCGATCTCGCGAATCCGCTCCGTCACGCTTCCGGAAAGCACGCCGTGAATCCCGACAGCCGCGAGGATCAGCGCCGTCAATCCGAAGGCGACGAACAAAATCATCGCGAAGTGGCGTTCGGAGAGCGAGCGGTCCACGAGCTCCCGCATGGTTGCGATCCGTGAGATCGGGAGATCCTTGTCCACCGACCACACGGCGTCGCGGATCGCGGGCGTGAGTGTGGCCGCGTTGCCGCGTGCGCGCACCACGAGCGACATCACGTTGTCAACCCAGTGCCACTGCGATGGCGACATGTAGATCGCGTCTGGAGCATCGACTTCCGTCGATGACCTCTTCACGTCGCCGACGACTCCCACCACCACGTACCAGTCTCCCTCCTCGGGGCCGAAACGAAGCCGTTTGCCGAGCGCATCCCGACCGGCGAACTTCCGCTTCGCGAACGACTCGTTGATGACCACCGCTCTCGGCGCTCCCGCCACATCGCGGGCATCGAGCAGACGTCCTCGTCGCAACGGGATCCCCATTGCCTCGAAATAGCCGGGCGTCACGGCATATCGAAGCGCGGCGCCGTCGTCCCGGGCCTCGTCGTCACCTTCGAAGTGGACGCCATACATGTCCATGTCGCCGCTGAGCGGGAGCAGACTCGTGAACGCGGCGGCGGTGACGCCTGGAACCCGGCGCACCGCATCGAGCGCATCGGACCATTCGAGATTCCGGGCGCTGTCCCGCTGCAACGCGGCAGCCGTATCCGTGTCCTGCAGACGGGGACTTGATTGCTGCACCTGCATTGTCACGAGATTCGACGAGTCGAAGCCGACCCGCACCGCGAGCACGTGATCGATGCTCTTGAGCAGAAGTCCGGCGCTCACCAGCAGCACGAGTGCGAGCGCGACCTCGGTTACCACGAGCACGCCTCGGGCGCCCCGATCACTGGCCGTCGTACGCGTCGAGCTTTCCCTCGTTTCGTCGTGGAGATTTTGTCCGGTGGCGCCGATCGCCGGAAGAATGCCCGCGACCACGCCCACGATCGTCGTGATGAGAAAGCCAAACGCGAACACGGTTCCGTCCAGCCGAATCGCCGCTATTCGCGGAAGCTCGGGTGGGCTCAGCGCCAGGATCGCATGAATCGCCACCTCGGCGACGAACATGCCGAGCACTCCACCAGCCAAGGCGAGCGACAGGCTTTCGGTGAGCACCTGTCGCGCGAGTCGCAAGCGGCCGGCGCCGAGCGCGGCGCGCATCGCGAATTCGCCCCGTCGTTGCGCGCTGCGCGCGAGCATCAGGTTGGTGACGTTCACGCAGACGATTGCGAGCACGAGCATCACTGCCACCAGAACGGCGATGAGCATCGGTCTGATGCCTCGAGTCACGTCTGCCTGCAGCGACGTCACAGCGAGTCCATTGTCGAGCGATGCCCATGGCACGCGAGGAAATTCCTGCACCGGTGTGTGCGCGATTCGAGCGAGCTCGGCCTTTGCCTGCTCGACTCCCACAGCTGGTGCGAGCCGCGACACGAGGCGGAGGTGATGCCCCCATTCGCGACTCTGCGCGCCGAAGGTCAGCTCGTATTGCAGCGGCGCCCAGACGTCGGCGAGCGGCGCCAGAACGTTCTCGAATTCGCGCGGCATCACTCCGATCACATCGAAATCCGTGTCGTTGAGCTTGACGCTGCGACCAATGACGCCGGGGTCACCGCCGAACCGCCGCTGCCAGAGCGAGTTGCTCAGGATGACGACGTTCGGACCGTTCGGAACATCATCTCCGGCCTGGAAGTCGCGCCCGAGCAGCGGCGCAACGCCGAGCGTGCGAAAGAAATCCGCGCCCACGCGCTCGCCGTTCAGCTGCTCCGGCTTGCCCGTGCCGACCATGGCCGGCTGCCACGCACTGATCGGAGCCATGCGCGTGAAGGAATGAGCGCGCCGCGCGATCTCGAGATACGAGCCGAACGTGACGTCGAGTGGCTGGCCTTCGGCGGTCCGGTCGGAGATCGTGACGAGTCGCTGCGCATTCTGATAGGGGAGCGCCGCAAAGAAAATCGGATTCACCGCGCTGAAGATCGCGGTGCTCGCACCAATGCCCAGTGCGAGCGTGATGACGGAGACGGTGGTGAAGCCGGGCGCGTGCCTGAGCCGGCGCGCGGCATACTGAAGATCGCCGAGCATCGACGCCACCGTGTTCTCCCAGCCATATGATCGAACGTGCTCGCGTGCGACGGTCATGTTGCCGATCTCGAGCAACGCATCGCGGTGCGCGCTCGATGGCGAAGATCCGCGCGCCCGGTGCTCTGCCGCCGACTGCTCGACGTAATGGTGCAGCTCATCAGACAGATCACGATCAGCGGTCGTGCGATGCGTGAGCACGCCGAGCCCGCGGGTGAGCTGACGCCAGATTGACATCGGTCAACCGTCCGCTTTGAGCAGACGGGCGACCGCCGCGGCCCGCCGGGTCCAATCTCTCGTCTTGATGCCGAGCTCTTTTTGTCCAGCGCGAGTGAGACTGTAATATCTCGCGCGTCTGGAGTTTTCGGTTTGCCTCCATTCGGCGTCCAGCAGCCCGGCGCGCTCGAGCCGCTGCAGGGCCGTGAGCAGCGATCCGGGATTCACCTTGAACACGCCGCGCGAAATCTGTTCGACGCGGCGCCCGATCCCGAATGCGTGCATCGGCTTGAGGCTCAGTGTACGCAGGATCAGCATGTCCAGCGTTCCCTGAATGACGTCGGTGTTCGGCTCGCCCATCGCTCCCATCCGGTGTTGGGGTGGTGAGCGGAGGATATCCGCTCACCACTTGAGAGTCAAGAGGTGAGAGTCAAGAGGTGATCCCTTGCCGTTTTCTCGCGCGGCGCTGACCTCGCCACGACCCATCGTGCGGGGATTTTCCACACGCGCGCGACGCCGCGCGCCACACTCGTCACGATCTACAAAAAGTTCGCGCGCGTCTCGCTCAGGAGGTATACGAATTGCGCCCGTCGGGCCAATGCCGCAAGTGAAGAGACGTCACAAGATGAGATGGAGGAGACATGAGTAGCACAATGGGCGCGGACACTCTCAGGTCCACACGAGGTGACCGCCAGAGCAACACGGTCACTGCAAACAATCGGCAATCCGCAATGCGGGGCAGATCCTCCGCGGAGAATGGCGAGAGCGTATTGCGCAAGCTGCAGCAGCCACAGCAAGTCAAGAAAATCGCGACCGGCCTCGGCTGGTTCAGTATCGGGCTCGGGGTCGCGGAGCTCGTTGCCCCCGACAGCGTTGCCCGCCTCATTGGCGTGAGGCCGACGAGCACGAGTCGCACGCTGCTTCGGGCGTTCGGTGCGCGTGAGCTCGCGGCGGGCATCGGAATCCTCGCCAACGATCGTCCCGCGGGCTGGGTCTGGTCACGCGTGGCGGGCGACGTGATGGACCTGTCCATGCTCGGCACCGCGATGACGAAGGACGATGCCGATCGCTCGCGTCTGAATGCGGCGACCGCTGCGGTGATCGGCGTAACGGCCCTCGACATCGTTGCCGGCAACGGGCTCTCGACCCAGCAGAGTGCGCGCAACGGAGGTCGCGCATCCGGTATCCACGTCAGGCGCAGCATCACGGTGGGGCGGCCCCGCGAGGAGGTCTATTCGTTCTGGCACGATTTCCAGAACCTTCCGCGATTCATGAAGCATCTGGAGTCGGTGACGAACCGGGGTGACGGGCGCTCCCACTGGAAAGCCAAGGCACCGGCAGGATCATCGGTGGAGTGGGATGCGGAGATC
>DASXQD010000366.1:0-3114 GCA_036493195.1 Gemmatimonadaceae bacterium
CTACTGGCAGGCCGAGAGAAAGGCGTGCGGCAGCCACTGCGCGATGATGACCGCGCTGAAGAGTGTGCTCGCGAGAATTCCGAGGATCGCCATGAAGCCGGGCCGTGAAAGCACCGTGTCTTCGATCCAGTTGCGCCGCAAACGCATCGCTGCGCCCACGCCTGCAAGGATCACGAGAGCGAGGATGACCGCCGTCGAGATCTGCATCGCAATCGTGCTCCCCGCGCGACAGGCGATCGGCGCGAGTGCGTAACTGAGCTCCAGGTTGAGCAGCGTGAGCAATGGCGGGCCGAGCATTCCGTAGAACAGCACGCCCGCGCCCTCGTCGATGATGCTCGGCCTTTCGGGCACTGGCCGCACGTCGAGCGGAGCAGGATCGATCTGGATGACGATGGGCCCGTGAGTCATGACTCTTTCGAGTACACATTCCGAGCCACTGATTCATTTCGCCACTGATTCAGTTCGCGCTCGAGTCCGGCACGAGTTGGGACCTCTCGCGCGTTCAGGGCACGGCACGTGCCGTCCACTCGAACGAGATGCGCAACGCGCAGCGATATCGTGCTCGCTGATTCATTCGATACAGAGACAACAGGGAGAGTGTCGGCAATGAAGATCAAGCTCAAGCCAGTGCGCGAACAGGTCATCGTCATCACGGGAGCGACGAGCGGGATCGGGCTCGCCACCGCGAGACAGGCCGCGAAGCGCGGCGCGTCCGTCGTGCTGAATGCGCGCGCCGAAGAAGATCTGCAGATCGTGGCGAAGGAGATCAACGACATCGGCGGCCAGGTCGCGTACGCTGCCGGTGATGTCGCGGACATCGAGATCGTGCGAAATCTCGCGCAGACCGCCATTCGAGAATTCGGCCGTATCGACAGCTGGGTCAACAACGCCGGCGTGTCGATGTACGGTTTGCTCGAGGAGGTTTCGCTGATCGACGCGCGACGATTGTTCGACACGAACTATTGGGGAACGGTGCACGGCAGTCTTGTCGCACTCGAGTATTTGAAGAGCCCGGGCGGCGCGCTCATCAACGTGGGCAGCGAGCTGTCCGAAACCGTCATCCCGCTGCAGGGCCATTACAACGCGAGCAAGCACGCGCTCAAGGGATTCACCGAAACGCTTCGGATCGAGCTCGAGAAGGAGAAAGCACCCGTCTCGGTGACGCTCGTCGAGCCGTCGGCCATCGACACGCCGTATCCGGAGCATGCGAAGAACTACATGGAGGTCGAGCCGACGCATCAACCACCCGTGTACGCCCCGGAGCTCGTTGCGAACGCCATCCTTCATTGCGCGTCGCATCAGCATCGAACGGTGCGCGTGGGCGCGGGCGCGAAGGCATTCACGCTCATCGAGAAGGTGGTGCCCGCACTCGGCGACAGAATCAAGGTCGCGACCACCTTCGAGGGCTCGCGCACCGATGAGCCGGCGCGCTATGACGACACGCTGTTCGAGCCTCGTCCAGGCAATCCGCGCGAGCGCGGCAGGTACAAGGGTCACGTGATGAAGACCAGCGTGAGCACCGCCGCAACGCTGCGACCCCTTCCCGCGATTCTTGCGGCCGCGACGATCGGCGTCGGATTGGCGTACGCCGTTCGCTCCTGGCGCGAGGAGTAGAGTGAGCGGGACCTTCTTCGACGGCTGGGCGCATCTGCTTCGCAGTGCGCTCAGCGCCGCCGGGATCTATCTGGTGATCGTCGCGGCGATACGAGTCTTCGGCGAGAAGGCGCTCGCAAAGATGTCCGGCTACGACATGATCGTGACGGTGGCGCTTGGCTCCGTAGTGGCGACACTGCCGCTCACCACGAGCGTGTCGATCGTGGATGCGATCGCGGCGGCGATCACCTTCCTTGGGCTACAACAGGTGATGCGCTACCTGCAGGCGCGACATCGTCGCGCGCACACGCTGGTACGCGAGCGCCCGCGTCTGCTCCTGTGGAATGGGCGCCTGCTGGAAGATCGCATGCTCGAGAGCGACATCTCGGCGGACGAAGTGCGCGCCGCGGTGAGGCGCTCGGGCATTCTGTCGTTGAAGCAGGTGCGTGCCGCGATCCTCGAGAACGACGGCGAGTGGTCGATCATTCCGCAGACGAGCGCCCCCGATCTCTCGGCGATGGAGGGACTCCTCATTCCGAAGGACAACGAGCCGCCTGCGGCCGAGCCGGTGCAGAAAAAAACGCACGTCGCCAGGCAGAGCACGTTCTGAAAGGAACTGCTGGACACGAATGACACAAATTTGACGAATCGAAATGGTGCGCGGAGCTGGCGCGCTGTGCGTGGTGAGTGCTATTTCTTTGGTTGACAACTGAAGCACCGCAACTAAAGCGCGTAGCCGAGGGCAATACGACCGTCCCTCAACGCCTGCAGTTTCCAGTCGAATATCAGTTGCTGTTTCGATATCGTTTTCTCTTGCAAGATCGCACCAGAATTGTACCGATTCGATTCGTGGTCATTGGTTGGATTCGTGCTCCGCAGTTGCAGCGCACTCATCCCTACCAGAGCCGCGGTCCGATGTACACGATGAACCAGATCGGCAGCCACGATAGCACCAGGAAATACCAGTAGTTGCCGATGTCGCACGCATCCGGATAGTGCCGCGGCAGTACCGGTCCGTTGATGAACAGCACGGTGGTCCCGATCACTTCCGCTACCTCGATCACCAGCAGTGAGCCGTGGAACCCGAGGAGCACCCACTCGATGGAGCCGTAGGCGCTCGTCATCCACAGCACACGCAGCGCGTAGAAATCGACCGTGCGCACGCCACAGAGCACGAGCGCTCCGATACTCAGGATGATCAGCCAGCGTGTCGTGGACCCTCGATCCAGCCGTATCGCGGATTTCTTGAGGAAATAAGCCGGGATGCACGTCGCGAGGAAGATCGCCATGCCGATCGTCGGCCCGATCCAGTCGGGCTGCGGATAGCCCAGCGGTGGATACGACTGAAAATTGCGCCGAAGGTAGAAGTACGTCGCGATGCTGAGTACGAGCGTCATGCCCTCGGCGACGGCGAAGCCCCACGTTCCCCACCACAGGAGTCCCCGATGGCCGAACACGATCGTCGGCAGCTCCGTGACGTCCACGGTCACCCGCTCGGGCTTCTTCATGCACCCTCCAGCG
>DASXQD010000367.1:0-1708 GCA_036493195.1 Gemmatimonadaceae bacterium
CCACGGCCACCGAGGCGCTGTCGCGTGGTGCCATGGGCTATCTCACCAAGCCCGTAGAGCTTCCCGACCTGCACCAGTCGATTCTCAAGGCTCTGCACCGCCGCGAGATGCTTCTCCAGCAGCGCGAGATCGATCACGTCATTCGCGAGGAAGTGACGCTGCGCACGGCGGAGCTCGAGCGCGAGAAGGCCGCGCTGCGCGATCTCACGATTCAGGTGGCAGAGTCGCTCGTGAGCGCGATGGAGGCGAAGAATCCCTACATGCGCGGCCGCTCGATTCGGATTGGCGAGATGGCCGCCGCGATCGCCGACGAGATGCAGCTCGATGTCGACACGGTCGAAGCGGTGCGACTGGCGGCACGGCTGATGGATGTGGGCAAGATCGGGATCCGCGAGGAGATCCTGAACAAGCCAGGTGCGCTCACCCCGGAAGAGTACGCGCACGTGAAGGAGCACGTCGAGATGGGCGTGCACATTCTCGCCCCGATGAAGCACCTCGGCTCGGTGCTCGACTATGTTCGCGACCACCACGAGCACTTCGACGGCACAGGGTACCCGCGCCAACTTTCGGAGTCGGAGATCTCGATCGGCGGGCGCATCCTCGCCGCGGCGGACGCCTACGACGCGCTCGTCACCGGCCGCTCGTATCAGGAGCCGCTCGATGCCAATCGCACGCTCGACTACCTCGGCCAGCGCGTCGACACGCTGATCGATCCACAGGTGTTCGTCGCGCTGAGCAACGTCGTTCGCCGTCGGCGCTCACTCACGTTCATCAACTCGATCCCGAACTGACCTCGAGCGAACGTCTGGCCGACGCGCGCGAGTGGTGTTCGGGGCGCGGATGGAGCTGGCGAGCGTTACTGCTCGCCTATTTTGCATATGTGAGCGTGCGCTCGCTCATCGACTACGAGTACTGGACCATCTTTGCCGGAATCACGCTCGGTGTGCACGAGGCGGGACACATCGTATTCAGTCCGTTCGGAGAGCTGCTCGCCGTCGCCGGTGGCAGCATCATGCAGCTCGCAGCTCCGGTGATCGTCGCCCTGCTCTTTCTTCGCCAGCGCGAGTACTTCGGTATCACCGTCGCTCTCGCCTGGCTATCGATGAGCCTGAGCAATCTCGCGTCCTACATCGGCGATGCGCGCGCGCAGGACCTTCCGCTCGTGAGTATCGGCGGTGGCGATCCGATCCACGACTGGCATTACATCCTCGGCCACTTCGGGATGCTGGGGCAGGACCACGCGCTCGCGCGGTTCGCGCGATTCCTGTCCCTGCTCTCGCTGCTACTCGCGATCGTATGGGGTGCGTGGCTCCTCAACGCGATGCGGCTGCCCGCCGGCGCGCCTCCGCCGGCGGACAATGAGCTCGTGCGCGGTTAGCTCCGCGCGCCGTGCGCGAATGCCCTAGTGAGTCGGGCTCGACGTGCGGTTCGTGATCGGCGGCTTGCCATCCGCCGTCCCGTGATTCTTCCACCATGCCGGCGACCCGATGAGATTCGGATCGTTCTGAGCCGCGAGCATCGCCTGTGTCACGTTCTTGTCGATGTTGCCGGAGCTACTCACCTCGCCGGTGGACGTCGATGTCGTCGTTTTCGCCGTGCTGGCTTTCTGCGAGGAATCACGACGCGTCGTCGACGAGTCGCTCGTTGTCTTGCTCTGCGCCATTGCGGCGCACGGAATGACCGCGAGCGCGCCGACCACCATCCATTT
>DASXQD010000368.1:0-1921 GCA_036493195.1 Gemmatimonadaceae bacterium
GTTGGTGTGATGCCGCCCACCTTCGCATACCCGTACCGCGATGTCGACATGTGGCTGACGATGCGGTGGAGCAACGCTGCTCGCGAGCAGCAATCGTTTCGCCGAGCGCACTACGTGCGGACGATCGCCCGACTGAGGCCGGGCATGTCCGCGACCACCGCGAACGTGCAGTTGCAATCGCTCACGGGGAGGCTCCAGCACGAGTATCCGGAGACGAACGCGAACATGGGCGCATCGCTGGTGTCGCTGCACTCGTTCATCAACGGCGATGCACGAAGGCCATTGCTCGTTCTGTTCGGCTCCGTCGGGCTTCTCCTTCTCATCGCGTGCGCGAATGTGGGGAATCTTCTCCTCGTGCAGGCAATAGGCAAACAGCGGGAGCTGTCGCTCCGACTCGCGCTCGGCGCCGGGCATTCACGTCTCGTTCGACAGGCGCTCACTGAAAGTCTGACAGTGTCGCTGCTCGGCGGCATCGCGGGATTGGTCGTGGGATGGATGGGCGTACGCGCACTCGCCGGATCGCAATCGGCCGAGCTGCTGCCGGTGCAGCAGTTCGGCATCGATTGGCGCGTGCTCGCGTTCCTCCTTTTCGTGACGACCGTGAGCGCGCTCCTCTTCGGCATTGCGCCATCGCTCTGGGGACAGCGGCAGTTTCCGGCGAACGCATTACGTGAGGGCACACGCTCTTCGGGCGACGGTGTGCGCATGCGTCGCTGGGGGAACGCACTCGCGGCGGGCGAGGTCGCGCTCGCGCTGCTGCTGACGGTTGGCGCGGGACTGCTCGTGCGCTCGTATGCGGCGCTGCGCCGCGTGGATCCGGGATTTCAGCCGAGCGGCGTGCTTACGCTGAGCCTGGAGATGCCGGGCGACCGGTACGACAGCGCTGCCGTTCTCACCCAGTTCGATCGCGCGTGGCTCGAGCGCGTACGTGCTACGCCGGGCGTGTCGAGCGCCTCGCTCGTGTCCGCGCTCCCACTCACCGGTACCGGGTGGACGAGTGACTTTGCGGTGCGCGGGCGCGGACGCGATGACTTCGCCACCGAGGTGAGACATCGCGAGGTGGCGGGCGACTATTTCGGCGCGATGCACGTGCCATTGCTGCGGGGGCGCTCGTTCACCGAGGCCGACGCGGGCAGCGCGGAGCTGGTGGTCGCAGTGAACGACGCGCTGGTGCGGAAGTACTTTCGCGACAGCGATCCAATTGGCCAGCAGATCACCTTTGCGCGCGTGCCGGACTCCACGTCGCGGTGGCGCACGATTGTCGGCGTGGTCGGGAGCGAGCGGCAACAGGGGATGCAGATCGAGCCGCACGACGAGATCTTCGCGCCGCTGGCGCAGGAGCAGCAGCGGGCCATCGTGCTCGTGGTGCGTACGAGTGGCGACCCGCTCTCGCTCGTGCCGGCGATGCGCCGCACGCTTCGCGAGACCGATCCCAATCTGGCGATCGAGTCGGTGCAGACGATGAACGACGTGCTCGACACGTCGCTCGCGCGCGACCGCTTCCTGATGACGATGCTGCTCGTGTTCGCGAGCGTCGGCCTCGTGCTCGCGATCGTGGGAGTCTACGGCGTGCTTGCCCAGACGGCGCGTCGTCGCACGCGCGAGATGGGCGTGCGCATCGCGCTCGGTGCGCGCGCGGCGCAGCTGCGCTGGCTCGTGCTCGCGCACGGTCTCAAGCTGGTGGCTGCGGGCCTGCTGATCGGCGCGATGCTCGCGCTCGTCATGACGCGCGCGATGCAGCGCGTGCTGTTCGACGTTCCGGCGAGCGATCCGGTGACGTACGTGATCGTGGCGCTCGTGTTAGCGGCGACGGGAGCGGCGGCATCGTGGTTGCCAGCGTACCGCGCGAGCAGGACGGATCCGGCGGTGGTGCTCAGGGTGGAGTAAACCGTTCCCCACAATCACCACGTATCCGCCTATT
>DASXQD010000369.1:0-4230 GCA_036493195.1 Gemmatimonadaceae bacterium
GGGAGCGCGTACGTGCCCTCCTGCTCGATCGGATTCTGCGTCGCGAGCACGAGGAACGGCTCCTCGAGCACGTACGTCGTGCTTCCGATCGTGACCTGTTTCTCCTGCATCGCCTCGAGCAGCGCGGCCTGCACCTTCGCCGGCGCACGATTGATCTCGTCCGCGAGAATGATGTTCGCGAAGATCGGTCCCTTCTTCGCGCGGAACTCGCCCGTCTGCTGATCGAAGATCTGTGTGCCGAGCACGTCGGCGGGGAGCAGATCCGGCGTGAACTGGATGCGCTGGAAGGTGGTGTCGATCGTTTCGGCGAGCGTCTTCACCGTGAGCGTCTTCGCGAGCCCCGGCACGCCCTCGAGCAGCACGTGCCCGCCGGTGAGCAGCCCGATCAGCAGCCGCTCCACCATGTACTCCTGTCCGACGACGCGGCGCGCGACCTGCTCGAGCAGTGCCTGCACCATGAGGGTATCGGGCGTTGCTGCGGCGCGCGCGGGCGCGCTCTCACTACTCGTAGTCATGTTGAAATATGGCTAGCGCGCAGATTCGGTGAGCGCGGTGATGATCTCGTGCTCGCGATTGGAGAGCGGGCGCGTCTCCCCGCTCGGCAACTGGCCGAGCTTGACGGGGCCGTAGCGCACGCGGACGAGCCGCTGCACGAAGAGCCCGAGCGCCTGGCAGAAGCGCCGCACCTCGTGATTGCGACCTTCGGCGATCGTGATCTCGAGCTCCCAGTGTCCGCGCCCGATCGAGGTCGCGTTGATGTCCTTGGGAATGACGACGCCGTCATCGAGCTGCACGCCGAGGCGAGCGCTGCGTACCGCGGCAGCGGCGTCGCCGCGAACGGTCGCGATGTACGTGCGCTCGATCTCGCTGCTCGGATGCGTGAGCGCGTTGGCACCGATACCATCCGTGGTGAAGAGGAGCACCCCTTCGGTGAGATAGTCGAGCCGGCCGACATATGTGAGACCCGGAATGGTCGGCAGCAGATCGAAGACAGTCTCGCGGCCCTCGGGATCGGAGCGCGTGGTGAGCACGCCGGGAGGCTTGTTGAGCACGAGCCACTGCTCGATGCGTGGAGGCTTCACGACGGTGCCGTCCACCGCGATCTTGTCGCGATTCGGATCCACGACCTGGCCGAGCTGCGCCGGCGCGCCGTTGACCGTCACGCGGCCCGCGGAAACGAGATCCTCGGACTTGCGCCGCGAGGCGACGCCCGCGCGCGCGAGTGCGCGCTGGATGCGCATCGAGGTGTCGGTGCTCACGGCCTTGACCTCATCGCCACTCTCACAGCGCGCGCGGTTGCGCACGCAGCGCGACCGCGAGCTCGTCCGCGCGAGGCAGCTCGCCCAGGTGACGCAGCGCGAACTGCTCGAGAAACACGGGCGTCGTGCCATAGAGGAGCGGTCGACCCAAACCTTCGGCGCGTCCCACGACGTCGATGAGCCCGCGCTCGAGCAGCGTGCGCAGCATCCCGCCCACCGCGACCCCACGGATCTCCTCGATCTCCGCTCGGCCGATCGGCTGCCGGTATGCGACGATGGCGAGCGTCTCGAGTGCGGCGCTGGAGAGCCGCGCGGGACGCGACGCGAGCTGCGCGCGCTCGATCGTCTCCGTGTATTCGGGACGCGTCAATATCTGCCAGCCGCCGCCGATCTCCACCAGCTCGATGCCGTGCCCCTCGGTGTCGTAGCGCACGCGCATCTCGTCGAGCGCCTGAATCAGCTCATCTGCCGATGCCGTGGGATCCAGTGCTGCGAGCTCGCTCGAGGGAAGTGGGCGTCCGCTCGCGAAGAGCGCAGCCTCAAGCAGCTTCGCTAGCGGCGTCACGCAAGATCTCCACGTTTGCAAAGGGACGCAGCTGCACGAGCCGAAGCTCGCTGCGGCGCGCGAGCTCGAGCAGCGCGAGCAGCGCGGAAAGAATCTGCCAGGGCGCAGCATCGCTCGCCACGACATCACGCCACCACGCGTGACCGCGATGCGCGAGCACCGAGAGTATCGTGTCGATCGCGCCGTCGACATCGAGCGCGCGCGAAACGACGTCGTGCATGAACGGCTCGCGCGAGATACGAAGCACGCGATCCACCGCCGCGAGCAGCTCCGGAAGCGTCAGTGCCAGCGGTGCGAGCGGTGCCGCCACCGGCTGCGGCAGATACCCGCGCGAAAATCGATCGCGACGGTCATCGCCTCGATGCTGCAGGATGTCGACCACCTCGCGCATCTGCTGGTACTCGAGCAGCCGGCGCACGAGCTCCGCGCGCGGATCGTCCCATTCCTCGTCGTCGCCGCGGCGCGGCAGCAGCATCTGCACCTTGATGCGCAGCAGACCGGCCGCCATCTCCAGATACTCGGCTGCCTCACTCAGGCCGAGCGAGTGAATGCGCAGCAGAAATTGCTCGCAGATGCGGGCGATCGGAATGTCGGCGATCTCGACCTGCTCCTCGCGAATGAGCGTCAGGAGCAGATCGAGCGGCCCCGAGAAATGATCGAGCTCGACGACGAAGGGTGCGGCGCCCGAGTCGAGCGGTGCGAGTGTCGCGCTCACTGCATGCCGCCGAGCGCGAAGGGAAGCACGGGACTCATGAGCGCGTGGACCATCACGCCGACCGGAGAGAGCAGAACGTTCAGCACGTCACCGCCAAAATAGAGGAGCCCGACGAGGATCAGGAGACCGAATCGGCTGACCCGCTTGTACTGAAGCGCGAGCGCGGGCGGCAGAAAGTGCGCGAGCACGTGCGAGCCATCGAGGGGTGGAATCGGAATCAGGTTGAAGAACAGTAGCAGCGAGTTGTACAAGACGCTGATCTCCAGCATCTGCTGCACGATCGCGAACACGGGCGTGGCATCGGGAATCGCCTGGCCGATGAGACCGACCAGGAGAAACAGCACGGCCGAGAGGATGGCGAGCAGCAGGTTCATCGTGACGCCTGCGAGCGAGACGATGATGTCGCCGCGCTTGTAGTTGCGAAAATTTCGTGGATCGACCGGGCACGGTTTCGCACCGCCCAACGCGATTGCTCCATGTGATCCGATCAACATGACGGCCGGCAGAATGAGCGTCATGAACGGGTCTATGTGCTTGATGGGATTGAAGGTCAGCCTGCCGAGCTCATACGCGGTGGGATCTCCCTGCTTGAGCGCGGCGTACGCGTGCGCCCACTCGTGCGCGACGAGCGCGAAGAGCAGCACCGGGATGGTGAGGAGAATTCTGGTCAGCGAGCTTTGATCCAATGCGACGCGGGGGTCCGGGGTGGGCGGGCGGAGGGGCGTCGGCGCGTAAGGTAGCGGAGGCGTACACGCGTGTCCACACGAGCCGGTACTCGCGCACGAACAGGTGTGTCAAAGTTGTGTGGCGCCTTGACATACCCGCTCATTCGCGCATAGCTTTCGGGTTCCAATCGCGCCCACCAGCCTCTGAATATCTGGAGAGTTTCGTGCCCAATATCGCCTCCGCGAAGAAGAACATGCGGAAGTCCCGCGCCGCCGCCATTCGTAACCGCGCCCAGCGTTCTGCGCTTCGGACCGCGCTCAAGAATGCAGGAGCAACCGATGCGTCGCCCGAGGTGAAGACCCTGGCGGTGCAGCTGCTCGATCGCGCGGCACGCAAGGGACTCATCCACAGGAACGCCGCGGCGCGTCGCAAGAGCCGTCTTGCGAAGCCGGTAGGCGCAGCGTAGCTCGCGGGCGGAGCGCATCAGTAACGAAGGGCCAGGACGATGTCCTGGCCCTTCGTGCATCCGTTACCCTGGATGCATCTCGAACGCGCTTCGACCTCAGAGCGCGGCGAGCTCCGCGCCGCAGCGCTCGCAATACCACTCGGTGGGATAATTGAGCGTGCCGCACTCCTGGCACTTGAGCGTCTTGACCTGCTCTGGCGGCGATTCCTTCAAATAGGAAGGCACGGTGTCACGACCACCGGCGGCTCCGCCAGCTGCCTGCGGGAAACGGGGCTCCGGCCGCTGCGGTCCCGGCGCATCCGGCATGATCAGCGGCAGCCCACTCGCAGCCACGGGAACGGCCTGCGATGGCCGCTGCTTCATGGGCGGAGACATCGGCATCGTCTGCAAGGGCTCCGGTGCGGGCGACGATCCAACCGACTCGGCCGCGTGACCCGGCTGGGGTGCGCTCACGGTGCCGTGGTCGCCCGAATTCTTGTCGACCATCGTCTTGAGAAACTCGAGATCGTCGAACGGATTCCCCTCGAGCGCTTTCTCCGGGATTTTCTCCGGACTCTTT
>DASXQD010000370.1:0-1940 GCA_036493195.1 Gemmatimonadaceae bacterium
CGTCTTTCCGCATCTGGCGCATCAATTCTTCGCCAAAGTGGACAGGCCCGTGACGATCGTTCCCGTATCGGGGGCCACTGAGATCGCCCCGCATCTCGGCATCGCAGACATCATCGTCGACCTCACCTCGTCGGGGTCCACTCTCCGCGTGCATCAGCTGCATGAGGTTGCCACTGTGCTCGAGTCGAGCGCACGTCTCATCTGTTCGCCTAATCCATCCAAGGAAAGTGCGCGTTCCGCCGACGAGCTGGCGGAGGCGCTTTCGAGTGTGCTGAGGGCGCGTGACAAGCGGTACGTGATGGCGAACGTGCCGCGCGCATCGCTCGAGACCGCGCGACGAGTCATGCCGGGCGTGAACGGGCCAACCGTCATCGACATCCTCGACGGAGGCACTTATGTCGCTGTTCACGCTGTCGTTGCGCAATCCGCGATCTACCGCACCGTGGCCGATCTCAAGATGCTGGGCGCTCAGGGCATCCTGGTGACTCGAATCGAGCGGTTGATGCCATGAGCGAGCTCTTTCGCTGGTGCGGTCGCGTGGACGATCTGACCGGCGGCGCAAAGGCTGACCTTGCCGATCGTGCTACTTCGTCGGACGATGCCGTTCGCGAGGCCACTGCCGCGATCATCGAACGAGTTCGTGCCGAGGGCGATAAGGCGCTCATCGCGCTCGCCGCTGAGCTCGACCGCACCGAACTACAGAGTCTCGCAGTTCCCCGCGATCTGCTCGGGCGCGCGCTTGCGAACCTCGATTCGCGAGTGCGCCATTCGCTCGAGCGCGCCGCCGCTAACATCGAGTCAGTGCACCGCCGCTTCTTGCCGCACGCCTCCGAGCTGGAGGTAGAGCCCGGCGTCATCGTGGGCCGTCGCCCCGATCCGCTCGATTCCGTCGGCGTCTATGCGCCTGGTGGACGCGCGGCGTATCCGAGCAGTGTGCTCATGGGCGCCGTTCCGGCACGCGTCGCGGGCGTTCGGCGCGTGATTCTGTGCTCGCCGCCGGGGCCGAACGGCGCGCCGTCCGATACCGTCCTTGCCGCAGCGGAGCTGGCCGGAGTGAGCGAGGTGTACGCGATCGGCGGCGCCGGCGCGATTGCCGCAATGGCGTACGGCACGCACTCCATTGCTCCCGTGCGCCGAATCGTCGGGCCGGGGAACGCGTACGTCGCAGAAGCCAAGCTCCAGGTCTCGGGCGTGACCGGCATCGATTCACCGGCCGGTCCAAGCGAGCTGCTCGTCATCGCCGACGATTCGGCGAATTCGGAATCGATTGCGCGCGAGGTGCTCGCGCAGGCGGAGCACGACCCGCGCGCCGCGGTCGTGGTCATCGCAGGCGGAAATGCCGCTGCGCACGAAATCGATCGCGTCATCCGAGCCCTTCTCGAGAATGAGCCGCGTCGTTGCATCATCGAGGAGGCGCTCGCAACGCGTGGGGCGCTGCTCTGGAGCGAATCGCTGGAGCGCACGATCGCGTTCGCGAACGAGTACGCGCCCGAGCATCTGTTGCTGGCGCTGCAGGATCCCGACGCCGCGTTCGAGCAGATTCGAAATGCCGGCACGGTATTCCTCGGCGACACGAGCTCGGTGTCCTTCGGCGACTACATGACGGGTGCGAATCACGTCTTGCCGACGGGCGGCCTCGCACGCTCGTACTCGGGCTTGTCGACGCTCGACTTCGTGCGTTGGACCACGTATCAACGCGTGTCGATCGCCGCCGCATCTGATCTTGCGCCGAGCGTGGCGACGCTGGCGGAGGCGGAGGGATTGCCCGCGCACGCCGCGGCCGCGCGGCGCGCGGGGCGGGGAAGTGACTCGAAAGATGACGAGCGCAGAGCGCGAGCCGTTCCTCGCGCGCGCGTCACTCTCCGCGCGCTCTCGCTCTACGAGCCGAATCGCGAGCCTTGCGCGCTCGACCTCAGCGACAACACGAACCGTTGGGGCGT
>DASXQD010000371.1:0-5235 GCA_036493195.1 Gemmatimonadaceae bacterium
GTGGTCGCGACAGCGGACGACTCGGAGAACGGCGACGCCAACCGCTTCGCCTTCAAGGCACGTCTGCAAATCCTCGGGATCGTTCGCGAGGACGTGGGTACCGGCAAGGACTACAAGCAGGCGTCCACCGATGCGTTCAAGCGGGCCGCGGTTCGCTTCGGCATCGGACACGAGCTCTATCAGCTCGGCACGAACTGGGTCGAGCTCGAAAGCGGCGCGAAGGGTGCGCGCCCTGTCGAGGATCCGCAGGCGGCGCACGACCGGCGTGTCGCCGGCCAGTCGGGCGTGGCCTCGTCACAGCTGTCGCAGCCCGCAACGCCAATGCTCTCCTTGGAGCGAGGAGTGGCCGAGTTGGCCGATGTGCCGGCGTGTCCGCTGTGCAACGGGCGGATGTGGGATAATCGGTTGAACAAGCGAAACCCCAAGGCTCCCGACTTCAAGTGCCGCGATCGCCGCTGTGACGGCGTCGTCTGGCGACTGCCGGAGCGGGCCGTCTAAGGAGTCATTCCGGACGCAGAAGTGCGAAGCGATGCGGCACGTGCGAACGCCGCCGGCGTGAGCGAATAGTACACGCTGTCCTGGCCGGAACCGGGCCGCATCCCTTCGTAGCGCATTCCGAGCTTGTCCATCACGCGGCGAGACCCGGCGTTCTCCGGCGACGCGACCGCGACGATGCGTTCGAGGCCAAGCGCTTCGAATCCCCACTGCACCACGGCGCTCGCGACTTCCGTCGCATAGCCAAGGCCCCACGCCGACCGTCCAAAGGCGTATCCCACCTCGATCTCGTCGGTGCCGCTGAGCGGCTGCAATCCTGCCCAACCAACGGGGAGCTGCACATCGTGCGGGCGCACGCCGAACATTCCGAGCCCATGCTCCTCCCAGCAGCGCACGTAGCGCGCGAGACGCTCGGTGGCCTGCAGGAGCGAGAGCGGTCCCGACTGCCCGATGTATCTCATGACCTCCGCGTCGCCGGCAAAGTGCGCATACCAGCTGAGATCTTCGAGCACCATCGGCTGGAGCTCGAGTCGGCGCGTGCGGAGTGTGGGCATCGCTCACCATATCGAGTGACCGCCGCGCGAGCAAGGAAGGAAATCGGGAACGGCCTCGCACTTCGCGTGCATGCGTGCAACATTGTGCGAGCCCATCTGCGCTCACCGACTCGCCCACGCACCCGCCCTCACCACACTCGCCTCATGACACCCGCCGCATGCTGATCCGATTTGTGCTAGTAGCCCTCGTCGCATTCGCCCTCGTCGCACCTGCGCGCGCCTCCGCGCAGCAGTCGGACGCGAATCTCGCGCGCGCGAAGCGCATCCTGCGCACGACACCGCTGATCGATGGACACAACGATCTCGCGTGGCGCATCCGCGAGGACAAACAGGCGCCGCGCGACGTCGACGCGTACGATCTGCGCAAGCGAACGCCCGGGCACACGGATCTCGCGCGAATGAAGGCGGGCATGCTCGGCGCGCAGTTCTGGTCCGTGTACGTTCCCGGCGAGATCAGGGACTCGGGATACGCCCGCGTGCAGCTCGAGGAGATCGACATCGCGCGGCGCTTCATCGAGAAGTATCCGGCACGGCTGGCGTTTGCCACGCACGCGTCCGACATCAGAAAGGATTTCGCACAAGGCAAGGTCGCTTCCTTTCTCGGCATGGAGGGCGGCCACGCGATCGAAAATTCGCTCGGCGCATTGCGCGCGTACTACGATCTGGGCGTGCGCTACATGACGCTCACGCACAATGTCACGCTCGACTGGGCCGATGCGGCGCTCGATACCGCGAAGCACGGCGGGCTCACACCCTTCGGCAAGGAGGTCGTGCGGGAGATGAACCGGCTCGGGATGCTCGTCGATCTGGCGCACGTCTCGCCCGGCACGATGAGCGCTGCCCTCGATGTGAGCGAGGCGCCCGTGATCTTTTCGCATTCCGGTGCGCGAGCGCTCGTGGATCATCCGAGGAACGTTCCCGATTCCATTCTCGCGCGCCTTCCGAAGAATGGCGGCATCGTCATGGTGCCATTCGTGAACAGCTTCGTGTCACCCGAGGTGCACGCGCACGACCTCGCGCAGGATTCGGCCGCGAAGGCCGCGGCGAGGAAATTTCCCAACGATACCACTGCGATACGTGGCGAGATGAATGCGTGGCGCGCGGCGCATCCGCTTCCGCTGGCGACGCTGGCGCAGGTGGCCGATCAGATCGAGCACGTGCGTGACATTGCCGGAATCGATCACGTCGGAATCGGCAGCGATTTCGACGGCTTCGAGGATGTGATTCCGGGACTCGAGGACGTCTCGCGGTTTCCCTATTTGCTGGCGGAGCTTGCGCGGCGCGGGTGGTCCGATGCCGACCTGCGGAAAGTCACGGGCGAAAATTTCATTCGCGTCTTCACGCAAGCGGAGGCCGTCTCGCGCGGGCTTCGAAAGGAACGCGCGCCGTCGATGGCCACGATCACCGACGTCTCCGGCAACGTGACTCCGTAGCGAGCTTGCGCGCCGACTGATGCTTCTGCGGGCTGGTCAGCGCGGCTGATCCATCATCGCGAGCAACGTCATGTCTGAAAGCTCCGTCCATTCATCCGGATAGCGCCAGATTCGTCGACAGATGTTGCCGCCGTCGAAGATCAGACACGAGTCTGCTTCTGCACCGGGAACATCATGGACGCGGGCCTCGCGAACGCGCCATCGCGTACCGTCATCCGAGTAGACGAGCTTCTGCGCGAGCGTTTCGAGCTTTGGTGGATCCATCTAACCTCGGCGTCGTGCATCGCCCGCTTACGTGGAGCCGAACTGCGCGCGACACCGTCGCGCTCCAATCGTACACAATTATACAGTGCAAGAATGGGGCGCGCTTGTACCACGAGCGTCAGACTGCTGGCTTCGCTGAATCGAAATATTCCTCCACGGCCATGGAAATGAGCTGATTCAGCGTCCCAGCCCTCTCCGGCTGCACGAGCAGCTCTCGCCCTTCGGGCAATGCCGCGCAGGCATCCTTGATCAGAATCAACAGCTGCTCGGCGTGCAGCTGGTGCCTGCGGGCGTGCTCGCCGATCGTGCGCAGGTTTTCTCGAAGGCCCGATTGCTCGATCGGGCAGCCGGCGAGCACTCGCCGTAGATCTGTTCGCAGGGTGAGCTGAATTACCGTTCGTAGTGCCGCCGTGGGATCCTGTCCGACCGGCGTGATGCGCCGCAGCAGCTCGTCGGGTCGATCGATCTCGCCATCCGTCATCAGCACCTTCCTTGCCGAAAAGATCGCGCGCACTCGCGCGTCGGCTGTGTGTCGTTAGCTATCCGATCAGGCGCTCGTAATTCTTGCGCGTGACTTCGTAGCACGCGCAGGCGACCGCTTCCAATCCCGCGCGATCGAGCACGGTGACCTTGCCACGCGAGTAGCGAATGAGCCCGGCGCGCTGCAGCACGCCCGCGGCGAGCGTGACGGCCGGGCGATGAACGCCCAGCATGTAGGAGAGGAACTCATGCGTGAGCGTGAACGGCTCCATGCGCATGCGATCGTGCGTCATGAGGAGCCATCGGGCGCAGCGCGATTCGAGCGTGTGCAGGCGATTGCACGCAACGGATTGCGCAGCTTGGTTGAACAAGGCGAGCGAATGCCGATTCAGCAGGCGCTCGAACACGGGATTTTGCACGAGCGATTTTTGAAACAACCCCGCCTGCATTCGATACGAGCTGCCGGTGAGCTGAACGAACGCACGCGTCGGCATGCGATCGTCATCCAGGAGTAGAGGCAGACCCGCGAATCCCTCGAAGCCGATCGTGCCAACCTCGACGGCGCCCTCCTGCATCACGTTCACCATCGACACGCATCCACTCGTCGGAAAGTAGACGTGGGAAATCGGCGTGTCCGCCTCGTACAGCACGGTGTGCGTGGCCAGCGCGAAGGGCTCGAGCTCTTCGGACACGCGCCTGAATTCCGTGTACGGAAGCGCGGCCAGAATGCGGTTGCGCGAGGGTGTGTCGTCCATCGGTTCGATCGCACTCAGATTGCGCACAGCCATCTCAGGGGATGCTCCTCAAGATCGACGCAATTCATTCACGTTCCGGCGCGAGCTCCGAGCGGGATGCAAAGGCGGAGCGATGCGACGTGCGATGAACGGGTGACGGACGCCACCATGGGACGATGCGAAACAGGCTCGCAGCGGCTCAGGTCAATTATAGCAAGAGTGAGCTAAAATGCACCCCACGTGTGAGTTACGCGATTTCGAGCGTATTCAATTGTACATACGCACGGTGACCGGAATAGATGAAACAGATGTCAATCGGACACCGGTTGCACGACCGCATGCCATGGGCGGAGTCGATGAACAGCCGCGCCGATGCTCTGCCTTACGTGGCCTGCACGCTGTCGGCGGCCAATAAAAACGCGGCGCATCACCGCGAACGCATCATGAAGATACCCGGGGCCGGACTCGAACCGGCACGGCCTTGCGGCCAAGGGATTTTAAGTCCCGCGCGTCTACCATTTCGCCACCCGGGTGCTACTCGCGCGTGCGCCACTCACGCACGCGCGATGCAAGCTTGCGCATCGCGTCGCCGACTCCCGCGCGCGAGGCGCTCGACGCAATGTGCAACGCGCTCGCGAACTCCGAAATACTCGCAAAGCGATCGGTCCTCGAGCGCGACAGCGCACGCGCGATCGCCCGGTCCACGGACACCGGAACCTCTGGGCGAACGACTCGCACGGACGGAGCGCTGCTCGCGAACATCTTCGACACCACCGCTCCGGCAGTGCGACCACCGAATGGCGTTTCGCCGGCGAGCATTTCGTAGAGCACGGTTCCAAGGCTGTACTGATCCGTTCGCCCGTCGAGCGACGGATCGCCGCCGACCTGTTCGGGACTCATGTATTGAGGGGAGCCAAGCACGAATCCTCTCGTCGTCGTGGGCACTTCGACGTCCGCGACAACGGCCTTCGTGCTTCCGTCGGGACCGCGCACGGCGCGCGCGATTCCAAAATCGGCGAGCAGCGTGTCGAGCTTGTCCCTCACCAAAATATTGTCGGGCTTGACGTCGCGGTGCATGTAGCCCGCACCGTGCGCGTACTCGAGTGCGCCGGCGATTTCTCGCGTGATCCGGAGCGCTTCCGCCACCGGAAGCTGCGTTTCGCGCGCGAGTCGGGCGCGGAGTGTCTCGCCAGCCACATAGGGCATCGAATACCACAGGAGGACGCCTTCGACCTCGCCGTGGTCCAGCACGGGCAGAATGTTTGGATGCGCGAG
>DASXQD010000372.1:0-3171 GCA_036493195.1 Gemmatimonadaceae bacterium
CCGGTTACCCGCGGGCGGGCGCCGCGCGCGCCGCCTCGAGCAGCCCCCAGGCAACGTGCGTCTCGTACGCCTTCTCGCCCGCTTTGGCGAACGGTGTGGGATGGCTGCGCCACGCACCGTCCAGATCCTGCGTGCTCACCAGCCAGTCCGCAGCGCTCCGCATGGGCGCGCGATACTCGTCTCCAAGTTCTCGCACGCCGCTGGCGAGGCCGATCAGAATCTGTCCGGTGTTGAACGTGACCGGCACCACCGGCGTCTGTCCGATCACGCCGCCCTGAAAGCCGCCTCCATCGAGTTGGATGGAGACGAGCCAATCGAGCACCGCGCGCGCGCGCTCGCGGTATGTGTCGTTGGCGCGCCCAGGTACTCCACGCAGGAGCGTGGGCACGATGTAGCCGCTCGTCTCCGGATACGACGCACGCCATCCGGACACGAGGCTGTAGTCGCGCGCAATTCCGCCGTCGTTGGACAGGGAATTGTCCTGGGCGGTGCCCAACCAGTCGAGCGCAGCAGTGACACTCGTCTCGATGCCTGGATCCTCAATGGCGGCGACGCGGTGATCTCGTCGCGATTCGGTGCGCGCCGCGTCGGGCAGCGAGAGATCCTCGCGTACTTTACGCGCGCGGTTCAACAGTCCTTCTATACCTGGAGTCATCTCATTCAATCAATGTACGGTTGTACACGAACGTATCGCGAGCGCAGAGTGACTGTTCACGTGTCCACGACCGATGCTGTGATCGAACTCACGTTCGCGGCAGCTTCGAGAGGTCACCGCTCCGCTCGCCATGCACGCCGAGTGCCTCTGGATCCTGAAAATGCGATCTACTAGCGGAAAGCATGCCCGAAGACCCTCATTTCGTCGAAGTTCGAAAATAAAACGCCGACGCATGGAGCAGGTGATGATCGACTCGATACCCGAATCTGCCGCCAACATGAGCGAGCATGCCAGCGATGATGCGAGCGCGATTGTTCACGCGGTCGAGCCGCCGAGCGCGCTGCTGATCGGCGGCGTGCTGGGTGGAGCGACAGTTCTGCTCTGTGCTCTCCTCCTGGGCGCGCGCGTCGCAATCAGCATCGCCGCCCTCGGCGCCCTCGTCGCGCTCGTGCGGCGCTTGCCGGCGGCGGCTGTCGCCTTCGCAGTTGCGGCGGCGATCGCGGTGGCCGGATCGACGCGAGCGCTGCTCGTGGCGTCCGCGCTCTTCGGCATCGCGCTCGCGCTGTTCGCGCGCGCCCGCATGCGCGCGCGCGTCGTCGCTGCGATCGACAGACAGGCGAGGAGCGCTCGCGCGTGACGCGCCTAGAGCTCGAGCTCCCAGTCCTGGCCGAGCTGCTCGCTGCCGAAGTGTGTGTGGGCCTCCTCGCGCACGAGTCGAAATCCCCTCGACACATAGATTGCGCGCGCCGCGTTCAGCACGGCGTTCGTCCAGAGCGTCATCCTCTCGTATCCCGCGTCTCGAGCGAACTGCAGGCAGGCATCCACGAGCGTTCGTCCCACGCCCATCCCGCGCGCACTCGGCTCCACGAGCAGGAGGCGCAGCCGCGCGACCGTGTCGGTGTGCTTCACGAGAAAGATCGAGCCTACGCGTGTGCCATTGAGAGATGCGATCCAGCAGCGCTCGCGCGCAGGGTCGTGCTCGTGCATGAACTGCGCGATGATCTGCGCGACGAGGGCCTCGAAGTGCTCACTCCATCCGTACTCCTCAGCGTAGAGCTCACCGTGCCGCTGGATGACCCACCCCATGTCTCCAGGGCGGGGTGCGCGCAGCTCGACGTCGCCTCGCCGCGACTCGGGGCTCGCCAGCACCTGCTCGATGGATTCCATTGCGGTAACGAGCGCCCGCTGATCCGCGGGCGGATGCCCCTCGAGCCACGTGGCGACTTGGGCGCGAGCGCTCGCATCGAGACGTGTGAACGCATTTCGCCCCTTGCGAGTGAGCGTCAGGTTGCTGCGCCGTCCATCGGCGGAGGAGGGACGACGCTGCATGAGTCGTCGCTCTTCGAAGGAGCGGAGCAGGCGGCTCAGATATCCGGCATCGAGCCCCAGAGTCGTACCGATCCCGGTGGCGGTCGAGTCGCCATCGGCATGGGCGAGCTCATACAACACCCGCGCCTCGGCCAGCGAGAACTCGCTGTCGAGCAGGCCCTCTTGGAGAGCACCGATCTGTTTCGTGTAGAAGCGATTAAACCGCCGGATGGCGGCGACGCGAGCGTCGAGGAGAGATTTGGTCATGGGTGCGGGCGATCAGAGTAGGAGTCGAGGCTCGAACGAGAATAACGAATTGGTTGACAAAGTCAACTAATTCATGGTGCGCTTCGACCGGCCGAATACCGCGCACCTTGCGATAGGTGCGACTCGAGCGGCTACTTGCATGGCACGCCTTCACTTAGCTATACTCATCTAACCTTTGCCGACAATTGCGTCCGCGCTCACCTCGCGCGCGACACGCCTGTTGCCTCACTTCGCGATATCACATGGCCAAGAAGGCTCGTCCGGACCTCGAACAGCGCGTCGAATCTCTCGTCGAATGGCTCGAGCTTCATTCCCGACAGCTCATGTTCGGCTCGATCGGTCTTCTGGTGATTGCGGGAGGATTCTGGTTCTATCGGCACTCGAACACGTTGCAAGCCGAGAGTGCGTCGGTGGCACTGTCGGAGTCGCAGTCTGCGATTGCATCGGGCAATCTTCCGCTTGCGCAGAGCAGTCTGGAGAAGCTCGTGGCGAAATACGGAAGCACGCCGTCGGGCGCACAGGCGCGCGTGCTGCTAGCGCAGGTGCACTACGACAAGGGCGAGTACCAGCAGGGGATGAAGGAGCTAGAGCCGGTAACGAGTGACAAGGACGCGTACACGGCGGCGACGGCGCTCAACCTCGAGGCGGCGGGACTCGAGCAGTCGGGCAAGCTGGCGGAGGCTGCGGCGGGCTACCAGAAGGCAGCGGACCGCGCGCCGTACAAGATCGACAAGGACGTGTACATGGCGAGCGCGGCGCGAGTGCTCACGGCGGCGGGAAAGACGGACGAGGCGAAGAAGATCTGGGCGGCGCTGGCGGGCGACGATCAGAGTCCGGCGTCGGCGGAGGCGCGGGTGCGCCTGGGTGAGCTCGAGGCGAAGACGGGCAGCGCGGGCTGAGCTTCGAAATACGGCACGTCTGGAGTATCTGGGCGCTCGGCG
>DASXQD010000373.1:0-3081 GCA_036493195.1 Gemmatimonadaceae bacterium
CCTCGTACTCCACCCTGTCGAAGCGATGGGACACGCCGTTTGCCTGCGCTGCCACGCGGGCGAGCGCCGAGCGTATGCGCCACGAAATCTCGACCGGCGTCGCCGAGGCGAGATACCAGTCGTCCACGCGAAACTCGATCGCGCGCCGGTACGCGACGTCGTTCTCGCCCGCGAGCACCACGGGAATGCGGCGCGCGCTCGCGTGCTCGACGATCGCACGCAGCAGCGAGGGGTCGTCGGTGGAGACGACGACTGCGCGGGCAGACGCATGCGCATCGATCGCCGCCGGCAGTTCCGATGCGGGGTGCACGAACACGACATCCAGCTGCAGAATCTCCGCCGCTTCCGCGAGTGCTCCGTCGGCGCTGTCGGTGAGCAGAAAGGCGCGTGCGGTGGCGGTCATGCGTGCGGGGTGAGGAGCGCGAGGTTCCGCCGTACACGGAGCTCGAGATCGGGAAGATCGATGGGCTTCGTGATGTAGTCATCGGCGCCCGTCTGCAGCGCGGACTGCTTGTCGTTCCACTCCGCGAGCGCCGTGAGCATGATGATGCGGACGCTGCGACCGTGCTCGGGATGCTGGCGCATGAGGCGGCACACTTCCCACCCGCTGCGTCCCGGCATCAGCACGTCGAGAAGCACGAGCGACGGGCGCGCGGACTCGAACAGCGCCATCGCCTGATCCCCATCGTGCGCGACGAGCACGGGAAAGCCGCGGGACTCGAGCAGCGCACGCACGATCTCCGCGTTGTCATCGTTGTCATCGACGACGAGAATGGATTGCGCGGAAGGACGGCCCATGTGCGCTCCTGGTCGGGCATTGACGAGCATTGAGCCCGCCGGATGTGCGCGGCCGAGGGTCGGCCGCGCACACACCGCAACCTACCGGCGCGGTGCCATGTTCGGACGGTACGTCAGGCCGACGCCGAACGCCGTCTGGCTGTCACCCGAGCTGACTCCGCCGATCGTCAGTGCAGCACGGATGCCGATCGAGCTCGTGACATCGAGACCCGCGCCAATGTCGAAGTCGAGCTTGAGATTGGTGCCGATGCCGTCGAAATCGGGATTGGGGCGGCACTTGCTCGCGCACACGTCCACGGACAGGCGGGGTGAGACGAACGGCGTCAGCGCCAGATTGCCCGCAAGCGGAAAGCGATGTCCCGCGACGACACCAATGGGAATGCGGATGAAGCTCTGGCTGCCAAAGGCGCCATAGAGCCCGCCCGTGAGGAGCAGATCGATCGGTGTCTGCTGCGTGGAGCGCATGAGCAGATAGCCGAGTCCCGCACCGGCGAGAAATTTCGTGTTGTCGGTGGGTGTGGCGACGCCGACATCGAAATTCGCCATGAAGTCCGGAGCGAAGCCCTCGCGCCACTGCGCGACTGCGCTCGTGCCGTAGTCGCCCCCGCCAGCGACGAGAAAGGTGAAATCGCGCGTCGAGATCTCCGGCGTCTGCAACGTCGGATAGTGCCATGCCTGCGCCGACGCGGTGCTCGCGCCGAAAGCCAGAGCCGCACATGCAATCGCAACGGCCTTGGCGAACAACGAACGTGTGTGCATTGATCTTCCTCGAATTCGGTGAGTGAAAACTTCTACGATGCTGGAGTCGCGGCCGGCGTCGTCACGGGAGTCGTGCTCGATGTCGAATCAGGCGTGGCGTCTCGCGGTACACGCCTTCTGGGTTTCTCGACCTCATCGCTCGGGCTTGGGCGATGCAGCGCATACGACACGCCAAATCCGAAAATGCCGCCGGTCGCGCCGGCCTCTCCCACTCCAGCCTTCGCACCCGTCTCATACCCGACAGTGACGCCGACCTGCGGTAGAACCGCCGCGTCCACTCCGAACGAGACGCGAAATAATCCGTGTGTACTCGTCTGGCCATTCTGGCGAACGCGGCCCCAGCTGTAGAACGGTGAAACATAGCCGGAAATAGCACGTCCGCTCGTACCCATCGCGCGACGGTAGCCGGCCGCGAGTCCGAGAGGGATTTGCCATTCCGTCACACCGCTCCTGGTCGCGCCGCCCATGCCGACGAATGGCGCCAGGCCGAACTGCGGGAAGCGTTTGAGCACGGGCACCATCAAGCGCGCGCCGTACGTCGCCGTGCCCGGTCCGAACTTCGGGTCGAGATACGCAATTCCGCCCGAGAGCACGTACTTCGCGGACATCGGCGACCATGCGACCGCGGCGCCATACGAACTGAGATCGCCGCCCGAGCCGAAATCCGCGCCGATGGTGACGCCGCGATTGGCGAACGCATTCTGCAGCACCGGCGCGCCCAGCATCTGCGCACGCGCGACGGCGACACGCGCGAATGACAGCGCGATGACGGTTCCCATGATCGACAGCGAACGCTTCGTGAGCACGTGAGACCTCCAAAAAAAACGCGGGCCCAGCTGTCCAGGCCCGCGTCTTCTCAATGCAATGTGCGTGCGCGACTAGATCGTCGTCGCCTTTTCCGTCACCACGCGCACCTGGTCATCCACCACCTGCAGAAATCCACCGGCAACGGAGAAACGTTGATTCCCCGCCCCGCCCTCCACGCGCAGCGTACCTGCGCCGAGCGCGGTGATCATCGGCGCGTGTCCCGACAGAATGCCAAGCTCGCCGTCGAAGGCAGGCGCGACCACGGCGCTCGCGTCGCCTTCGTACAGCACCTTCTCCGGTGAGATGACCGAGACTTTCAGCACGATGCTCAGCTCTTGAGAGTCTTGGCCTTCTCGACGGCCTCGTCGATCGACCCGACCATGTAGAACGCCTGCTCCGGCAGCTCGTCGAACTCGCCGGCGACGACGCGCTCGAACGACTCCACGGTCTCCTCGAGCTTCACGTACTTGCCCGCAATGCCGGTGAACTGCTCGGCCACCGCGAACGGCTGCGAGAGGAATCGCTGCACGCGGCGCGCGCGACCGACGATGCGCTTGTCATCCTCCGCCAGCTCGTCCATGCCGAGAATCGCGATGATGTCCTGCAGCTCCTTGTAGCGCTGCAGAATGCGCTGCACACCCGATGCGGCATTGTAGTGACGGTCGCCCACGTACTGCGCCGCGAGAATGCGCGAGCCCGAGTTGAGCGGATCGACGG
>DASXQD010000374.1:0-1501 GCA_036493195.1 Gemmatimonadaceae bacterium
TTGCAGCGCATCGTGACTTCGAAGTGCACGAGCACGGGCCGCCGAAACGCACGGAGCCGGGCGTACTTGTAGGCGAACGGGATCAGGTGCCAGGGGCGGTACTTTTTACTTAACATCGATGGAAGATCGAAGATGGAGGACCGACGTTACCGTTGATCCATCCCCGATCACTGGTCCGCCATTGGGATGTTGATGTGGTTCTTGTGCGCGGTTTCACTCGCGCGCTCGTACCCGGCATCCGCGTGCCGCGCGACTCCGATTCCGGGGTCGTTCGTGAGCACGCGCTCGAGGCGAATGCGCATCTCGGGCGTGCCGTCGGCGACGATCACCTGGCCGGCGTGCAGCGAGTTGCCGATTCCCACGCCACCGCCGTGGTGAAAGCTCACCCAGCTCGCGCCGCTCGCGACGTTGAGCAGCGCATTCAAGATCGGCCAGTCCGCCACTGCATCGGTGCCGTCCTTCATCCCCTCGGTCTCGCGGAACGGCGACGCCACGCTCCCGGTGTCGAGGTGATCGCGGCCGATCGCGATCGGCGCGCTGATCTCGCCGCGCGCAACGAGGTCGTTGATCGCGACGCCGAACTTCGCGCGGTCGCCCTGCCCCAGCCAGCAGATGCGTGCGGGCAGACCCTGAAAATGAATCTGCTTCTGTGCCTTCTCGATCCAGGTCTTGAGGTGGTGATCGTGCGAGAAGAGTTCGAGCGCAAGCCGGTCCGTGCGCGCAATGTCCGCGGGGTCACCTGAGAGCGCGGCCCAGCGGAACGGCCCCTTCCCCTCGCAAAACAGCGGCCGGATGTACTCCGGCACAAAGCCCGGAATCGTGAACGCATCCTTGAGCCCCGCGTCGAACGCCACGGTGCGCACGTTGTTGCCGTAGTCGAACGCGATCGCCCCGCGGTCCTGCATCGCGCGCATCGCGCGCACGTGCACCACGACGTCGCGCGTGGCGCGGGCGATGTACGCCGCCGGGTCGCTCTTGCGGAGCTCCGCGGCTTCATCGAGCGACATCAGCGCCGGCACGTACCCGTTCAGCATGTCGTGCGCACTGGTTTGGTCGGTGACGATATCCGGTGTCACGCCGCGCGCGACGAGTTCCGGGAGCACGTCCGCCGCGTTCCCCACGAGGCCGACGCTCAGCGCTGTTTTCGACGCGCGGGCTTCATTGATCCATGCGAGCGCCTCATCGAGCGACGATGTCATGCGATCGCAGTAGCCGGTGGCCAGGCGCTTCTCGATGCGTGCCGGGTCCACCTCCACGCCGAGGAACGCCGCGCCCTGCATCGTGGCCGCGAGCGGTTGCGCGCCGCCCATGCCGCCGAGTCCGGCGGTGAGCACGAAGCGCCCGGCGAGCGAGCCGCCGAAGTGTGCGCGCGCGACCGCGCCGAAGGTCTCGTACGTACCCTGCACGATTCCCTGCGATCCAATGTAGATCCACGAACCTGCCGTCATCTGCCCGTACATCATCAGGCCGAGGCGCTCGAGTTCGCGGAAGTGGTCCCACG
>DASXQD010000375.1:0-7785 GCA_036493195.1 Gemmatimonadaceae bacterium
GACCGTTCGCATCATCACGCAGTACAGCAACGTCGAAGCGGGGCAGGGGATCATTCCGATCGACCACTTCACACTGGGCAACGAGGCGCGTCCCGCACCACTGATGCTCGGAACGGAGGGCAAGGTCGTCTTCGTCTCGGATGGTGCGGTGCTTCCATCCCTGCAGGGGTACGTTGTCATCGACGTGACGGCGAAGGACGGCGCGAAGATCGGCGATCAATACACGCTGTACGTGCCGCGCCGGCCGGTGCTCGTGAAGGGTCGTGGAGATCAGATGGCCAACGTGCCGGAGGAGCGCGTGGCGCTCGCGCAGGTGGTGAAGGTGACGGATCGCGGGACCACGCTGATTTTGGTCGATCAGCAGAATCCGGCGGTGAAAGTCGGCATGAAAGCCCGGCTGACGGCGCGTATGCCCTGAGCATTTGGTGCGCTCGCGCACTAAAACGCAGGATCGAGCGGGGCCGCGCACGTCGCGCGGCCCCGCTCTTTTTGCTCGATCCTCGCGCGACCGGTCCAGGACACGGGATCTGGCTCGCCGAGAATTGTGGCGCGACTCTTCGTCTTCGGTTCACGACGCCCTCGTTCCTCGCTTAGATTTGCCGCTGCATGCTCGTCATCGCTCAGGCCATCGCCATCACCTGCTACATCGCGGCCGCGGGACTCGCGGCAGCACCGTTCGCTCGCCCAATTGCGGCGCCCGTGCGCGGTGTGATTGCGCTGTTGTCCGCGGGCGTCCTCTTTCATCTGGTGGCGCTGCTCGCCTATACCTGGCAGTTCGGCGAGCCGCCCCTCACGGGACTCGGACCGGCGCTCTCGACCGCTGCGTTCCTCGTTGCGGTCACACTCCTCGCAGTCGAGGCGCTCGCGCGTGAAGTGAGCCTCACGCTCGTGACCGCGCCGCTCGCCGCGCTCGTCACCGTCGGCGCGCTCGCGTCACCGCTGTCGCCCGGTCCCGGCGCGGCGAGCGCCGGCGGACTCTGGCTGCATCTGCACATCGCGCTCAGCCTTCTCGGCTTCGCCGCGTTCGCGGCGGCAGCGGCATCAGGTGTGATGTATCTGCTCGAACGCCGCGAGCTCAAGTCGCGCCGCTTCGGCGCGATCTTTCGGTTTTTCCCACCGCTCGAGACACTCGACCGCGTGAATCATCTCGCCATCGTGTGTGGGTGGCTCGCGCTCACGCTCGGCACGGCGCTCGCGATCGGATACTCGCTCGTGTATCGCGATGCCGATCAGCTGAAGGTGATCTGGGGTGTCACCGCGTGGCTCGCCATCACCGCCCTCACCGTGGGGCGCGTAGTCGCCGGTTGGCAGGCGGCGCGTGCGGCGATCTGGTCGAGCGCCTTCTTCGTGGCGGTCATCACGCTCTACGTCGCATTCCGTGCCGTGGGTCCCCGCTCGGGAGAATTCCTGTGAGCGAGCTCCCGATCATGCTCCACGGCGAAGCGATCGAAGCTCTCATCGTCGGTGGCGGCGCGGTCGCGGCGCGCAAGGCCCGTGCGCTGCTGATCGCCGGTGCGCGCGTGCGCATCGTCGCGGTCGAGATAGGTCCGGACCTGCGAGCGCTCGCGGAGGCGCACGCCAAGCTGCATCTCGACGAGCGCCCATATGCACCGAGCGATATCGGGAACGCCCAGTTGGTGCTTGCCTCCACCAACGATCGCGCGATTAACCGGCGCGTGGCTGACGACGCGCATGCGGCGCACCGGCTCGTGAACGTTGCGGACGATCCTGCGCGCGGAAATTGCCGCACCACGGCGACGCATCGCGCAGGCGACCTCGTGATCGGAATCACCGCAGGTGGAGTACCGAGTGCGGCCGTGCGCATCCGCGACTCGCTCGCCGCGCGCTTCGATGATCGCTACGCCAACGCCGTCGCGACGCTCGCGTCGCTGCGGCGCCGGCTCCTCGATACCGGCGCGGCCGAGGAGTGGGCGCGAGCCTCAGAGGCGCTTATCGATGACGCATTCTGCGAGCGTGTGGAGCGCGGCACCATGGAGAACGAGGCGGCGCGATGGGGTTGATCGTCGCCGGCGTGAGCCATCATACGGCGCCGCTCGCGCTGCGCGAGCGCCTGGTGGTCAGCCCGTCGGAGACCGATGCGGCGGCACATCGCATCCTGGAGGCTGCGCGCGCGCGTGAGATCGTGTTGCTCTCGACGTGCAATCGCACCGAGGTCTACGCCGTCGAAGGCGATGCGGATCCGGTGGCCGCGATCTGGAGCGACTTCTCCGCGCTGCTCGGCGAAGATGTCTCACCGTTCGGCTACGTGCGCCGCGATCGGGATGCCGTCTCGCACCTGTTTCGCGTCACGGCCGGCGTCGACTCCATGATTCTCGGCGAGGCGCAGATCCACGGGCAGGTGCGCGACGCGTGGGAGCGGAGCCGCAGTGCGTCCGGCGCGGTGCTCAGCCGGCTCTTTCAATCGGCGCTCATGGTCGGCGGTCGTGTGCGCAATGAGACCGGCGTAGGACGAGGCGCGGCGTCGACCAGCTCCGCTGCCGTGCAGCTCGCGTCCAAGATCTTCGGCTCGCTCAGCGGCCGCCACGCGATGGTGCTCGGCGCCGGCGAGATGGCGGAGCTCGCGCTCGAGTGCCTCGTGCGCGAAGGTGTGCGCACCGCGGTCGTCGCGAATCGGACGCACGAGCACGCGCTGGCGCTCGCCGAGCGCTATCATGCGCAGGCGCTCCACTACGACGAGTGCTGGTCGCGACTCGCCGATGTCGACCTGCTCATCTGCTCCACCGCCGCACCGCACACGATCGTCGGGGTCGAGCAGATTGGCGGCTCGCTGAAGGAACGCGGTGACCGCCCGCTCTGCATACTCGACATCGCGGTGCCTCGCGATGTCGATCCGGCCGTCGGCTCGCTCAGTAACGTCTTTCTCTACGACCTCGACGATCTTCGCACGGTGGCGACATCGAACATCGAGCGCCGGCGTGACGAGATGCCGGCGGTGGAGGAAGTGATCGCGCCGGAGGTCGAGAAGTACTGGGAGTGGCTCGCGGGACTGGCCGCGGTCCCGGTCTTGCGAACCTTCCGCACCGAGATGGACCGGCTGCGCGAAGCGGAGCTGGTGGAAGCGATGCGAAAGCTCGAACATCTCTCGTCGCGCGACCGCGAGGCGATCGAACATTTTTCGAGGGCGTTGATGAACAAGTTCCTACACGAGCCGAGCGTGCGCCTGCGCGCCGCGGCAGCGAATGGCAGAGGGTTGGGCGTCGTCGACGCCCTGCGCTATCTCTTCGACCTGCGTGCCGCCGACGCCGCCGGTCCGGAAAGCGCGGACGCGCCCTCGAGCGAGGAGCGCTGAGATGCCGAGTCGCGCGCTCGTCACCGGCGGGGCCGGCTTCATTGGCTCGAACGTCGCCGATCTCCTCATCGCGAACGATTACTCCGTGACCGTCGTCGACAATCTGTCGAGCGGGAAGCGCTCGCAGGTGCCTTCGGCTGCCACCTTCGAGGAGCTCGATATCTGCTCGTCCGATGCGGCGGCGCTCGTGCGCGGGGGGAAGTTCGATGTGATCTGCCATCTCGCCGCGCAGATCGACGTACGAAAGAGCGTCTCGGATCCCGCTGCGGATGCGACACTCAATATCGGCGGCTCGCTCAACCTGCTCGAGGCCGTGCGGCAGTCGGGACACGCCACCAGATTCGTGTTCTCGAGCACGGGCGGCGCGGTCTACGGTGATCTCGTCGAGGCACCCACGGCGGAGGACGCGCCGAAGGATCCGCAGTCCCCGTATGGCACCGCCAAGTTCAGCGTCGAGCTGTACATGGGATACTTTGCACGCGTGCACGGACTCGATTGTGTCGCGCTGCGCTATTCGAACGTCTATGGACCACGTCAGGACCCGCATGGCGAAGCGGGCGTGGTCGCGATCTTCTGCGACCGCCTCATCGATGGCATTCCCCTCACCATCTTCGGCGATGGCGGACAGACACGCGATTACGTGTTCGTTGGCGACGTGGCGCGGGCCAATCTCACGGCTGCAACCGTGAAGCTCCCGCCCGCGACGGTGGTGGACAGCCGTGCCTTCAACATCGGTACGAGCATCGAGACGGATGTGGTGCAGCTCGCGACGCTGCTGAAGGAGGTGTCCGGCGGCTCGTCGGAGCTGGTCCACGCGCCCGCGCGCGCGGGAGAACAGCGCCGCTCGGCGGTGCGCATCGAGAAGGCCGCCACGGTGCTTGGCTGGAAACCGAAAATGTCCCTTCGCGATGGACTTCGCGAGACATACCAATGGTTCGCGGGTCGCCGCGCTGGAGAAACCGCATGACGCACGGAATACTGATGCAGGTGGGCGGTGCCGTACCGACTTCGGCGATCGACATGGTGCGTCAGGCGTCACTCGTGACCAGGATCGTGCTCGTGTTCCTGCTCATGCTCTCGCTCGTGAGCTGGGCCATCATGCTGGCGAAGTGGATCGAGTTTCACCGCGTGACGAAGCGCGGACGGGAATTCATCTACGAGTTCGAGCGTACACCGTCGCTCGATGCAGCGGCCGGGTTGACGAGGCGCGCGAAGTCGAATCCCTTCACGCGTGTGTTCACCCGGGCCGTCAATTTTTTCGCGGAGATGAAGCCCGGGGCGCTGCGTGAGGCGTCGGCGGCGCCGCTGCGCGGCTCGCAGGTGGAAGCGTTGCGGCTCGTGCTCGAATCGGAGAGTGCGACCCAGCGCGATCAGCTCTCGTCGTACATTCCGTGGCTCGCGACCATCGGCTCCGTCAGCCCGCTGGTCGGCCTGCTCGGCACCGTGCTCGGTGTCATCGACGCATTCGTCGGGATCGCCGTGAAGGGCTCGGGAAATCTGAGCGCCGTCGCGCCGGGCGTGGCCGAGGCGCTCACGGCGACGGCGGCGGCGCTCGCGGTCGCGATTCCGGCGGTGTTCGGGTACAACATTTTCGCGGCACGTCTGAATCGTCTCGAGAGTGAGCTCGAGGGATTCGGCACCGAGATTCTCGCCATGATGGTACGGGAGGGACGCATCTAGATGAGTCGTCGCTCGCGCGCGGGACAGCTCCCGCTCAACGCAGACATCAACGTCGTCAGCCTGATCGCTGTGATGATGCTGCTCATGGTGATCTTCATGATCACCGCACCGATGATGCAGGGCGGCGTGGACATCGCGCTGCCGCAGGCGCAGGCGCGTCCGCTCGAGGCGAAGAACGGCTTGGTCGTCACGATCGACCGTGCGGGAAACATCCTCGTGGACGAGAACAAGCTTCGCTACGATGAGTTTCGCGCGAGCTTCAAGGCGCTCGCGGCGCAGCGCGGTCATGGCGGGATCTATTTGCGCGCGGACAAGGGCGTGCCGTACGGAACGGTCGTGCAGGTGCTCGCGGTGATGCGAGCGGCGGGCGTCGGCGATGTGGGGCTGGTGGCGGAGCCCGAGGCGATCGCACGGTGAGCGTCGCGCGCGCCGAGGGTCGCTCACGGCTCGCACTTCCCCTCACCTTTTCGACGCTCGGACATGCGGCCGTCGCGGCGGCGCTGATCCTCGTGCATCCCGCGCCGCCCAAGCCGATGCCGCCCATGTATCGGGTGAACATCGTGGCGGCGCCTCCTGGCCCCCGCGAGGAAGGCATTGTCGTGCCGCCGGCACCCAAACCGCCGCCACCAGCGCCACCCGCACCGCCGCCTCCGCGCGCACAGACTCCGCCCAAGGCGATGCCGATGCCCACCAAGGTGCCCGCGAAAGCGGTTCCTCCCGCGACGCCCACGCCTGTACCCACGGCAACGCCGCCCAAGGCTCCGAGCAAGCCGGCCGGTGGCGGCCCGACAGGCGACAAGGGCACCGATGTCGCGACGGTGCGCACGGAGGGTGTCGACTTTCCCTTCCCGGGTTATCTCGAGAACATCGTTCGTCAGATCGCGAAGAACTTCGGCGAGCACCGGAACACGAACGCGCGCGCGGAAGTACAGTTTCTCATTCGCCGCGACGGATCTGTGAGCGCGATCTCTTTTATTACGCGCTCCGGAGACTACTCATTCGACCTCGATGCTCAGGGCGCGGTCGAGTCGGCGGGAAACGCGCACGCGTTCGGCCCTCTGCCGAATGGTTTTCCCGATGACGTCCTTCCGGTCATCTTCAGCTTCGACCCCACGGTGGTCCATTGATGCTCGAATCGAAATCGCTCCCACTTCTGCTGTCACTCCTGCTCGGCGCCGCGCTGGCGCTGCTTGCCGTGCCCACCTCGGTGCGAGCGCAAGACACCACGCACGCAGTGAGGATCGGGCTCACGTACCAGGCCGGAACGAAGCCGGGCGTGGTGGTGCTTGCGGTGCCGGGTGCGTGGGGCGACAGCATTCAGGCAATCATCGCGCGCGACCTCGACTACGGCGATCGCGTGAACGTGATCGGTCTTCCGGGCACGCCTGCGTCGGGCTCGCTACAGTCGCTCGGTCCGGCCGTGAGCTATCCGTTGTGGAAATCTCTCGGGGCCGCGGCGGCAGTGCAGGCGACGGTGACGTCCTCCGGCGTGCATGTCGCAGTACATGATGTGACAGGCGCTAAGATCGTGCAGGTAAAAGACTTCCCGCTTCCAGCTACGGGCGGTTCCGGGGAGTGGCGCCTGGCTGTGCACGGTGTCGCTGATGAGGTCGAGCAGTGGATCACGGGCACGCATGGTGTCGCGCAAACGCGGATGCTGTTCGTTCGCGGCGGGCGCATCTACGTTGTGGATAGTGATGGATGGGGCGAGCGGCAGGTGAGCGATGCGGGACTTTCGCTTTCACCGGCATGGTCGCCCGATGACCACACGATCGCGTTCAGTGTGCTCGGAAGCCGAGGGTGGAGCATTGTGACGAAAGATGTGAATGGCGGCGCGGCGCGCACGCTTCCGTCGACCACGACGGGGCTGAACACGACGCCCGCATTCTCGCCTACGGGAGGCACGCTCGCCTACTCGCATGGTGATGAAGCAGGCACCGACCTGATGCTCGTCGATCTCGCGGGAGGTGCGCCGAGCCGGATCACGGTTGGTCATGGGTCGGACAACACGTCGCCCGAGTTCAGTCCCGACGGTCGACGCATCGCATTCACCTCGGGTCGCGCGGGCCATCCCGAGGTATACATTATGGATGTGGACGGCTCGAACGTCGAGCTGCTCACGCCGTTTAACTTTGGCGATCAGAACTACCGCTCCAATCCCGACTGGGCTCCGGACGCGCAGCACATCGCTTTCCAGTCGCAGATCGGCGGGATGTTTCAGATCATGGTGATCTCGCTGCGTGACCGCTCCGTGAAGCAGCTGACGAGCGAAGGCGTGAACGAGGATCCAGCATGGGCACCGGATGCGCGACATCTGGTGTTCACGTCATCGCGAACGGGAGTCAAGCAGTTGTTCGTTCTCGACTCGGAGTCCGGGCGCGCCCGTCAGCTCACGCACGCGGGCGGCGCTCGTCTGGCGGCATGGTCCCACACGCTGGGACACGGTCGCTGAGCACGCAGCGCGCGTCATCGGGCGCGCGTACCGCAGCTGGTTTCGCACCTGGTTTCGCTCCTGGTTCCGCTACGATTTACAATTGTTCCTTCTCTGGAGAGACCCCACTATGAACGCACGCTCGCTGTACGCTGTCTCCTCGATTGCCGGCGTACTGGCGCTCGGCGCTTGCCACAAGAAGGTCGCGCCCGCGCCGGCGCCCGCGCCGGTCGCTGCGCCCGCACCAGCGCCGCCGCCGCCGCCTCCGCCGCCGCCGGCTCCGGCGCCCACGAACGACGACGCCGCGCGCGAGCGTGATGCCGCCCGCGCCTCGCTCACGGCGCCGATCTACTTCGATCTCGAC
>DASXQD010000376.1:0-22188 GCA_036493195.1 Gemmatimonadaceae bacterium
GTAGTTGGCCGTCGCAATGATGCCTACTTGCAGCGCGGTCACGATGCCGAAGCAGGCGAGGCGAACGGGTCGGGGCATGAACATGGCCCACACGACGAACAGCTCCACCACCAGCGTCACTGCCACGGTTCCCGCGTGGAACCAGTGCGGCAGATGCTGCACGTACCAGCCGGGCCACGCAGGCAGCGGCCCGTTCTGATAGTACTCATCCATGGCGGTGAAGTCGCGCCAGTGCACGTCACCGCTCATGAGCTTCACCAATCCGGACTCGAAGTAGATCCGGAACCACTCCCATCGCAGCATGAACAGACTGATGCGCGACGGCGGATCGTGCGCGCCCAGGCCCGGACGAAGGCCACGCGGCGCGAACCAGATGGAGATCAGCCCCGCCTCGAGCAGCATCCCGTCGGACTGATAGGACGAGAAATCCTGCAGCGTCGCGATGAACGAGAGGAAAAGCGCGGTGCAGATGACGGTCATCACGCGCGGCCAGATGTTCGCCGCGAGAAACAACGAGCACACGATTCCCAGCAGAACGGCAGCCGTCAGCACGCTATCTTCCGAGCGCACCCAGAAGATGCTCGGCGCATACCAGTATCGGCTCATGCCGTGCAACGCCTCGCTGACCTGCTGCAAATACGTGCCGACCGGGAGGATGCCGCGCTCACCGATCAGTCCAAGCACCTGTCTCGCGAGCGAATAGAATGCGGAGAAAAAGATCAGCCCGAGCGCACGAAGAAAGATCCAGCGAGGCACGAGCGTGTCGGTCGCGCGTCCCGCGAGGACGCGATACAACGAGCTCGAATTCGGATCGTGTGGCCGAGCAGTCACATGCGCTCTCCGGTTCGCATGCGGCGCGGGAGCGCGCGCGCTGGGTGCCGGCACTCGCAAGCGGTGCGCCCGGCGCTCGCTCGGACGCTTCGGCCTGATAGCCGGGCTCGCCATTTGCCCGCATTGGCCGGCGAAAAAGCCTTCGTGGCTTGACCTTCATCCCAGAATGGACATAAGTAGGAAGCCTCGTGAGAGACTCTCATCGACGGGACTCGTGTGACGACTGCGCTGCAGGATCAGCTTCAGACCACCCTTGGCACCGCCTACCAGGTGGAGCGTGAGCTTGCGCCCGGTGGTATGAGTCGCCTGTTTCTGGCAACGGAGCGGGCGCTGGATCGCAAGGTGGTCGTGAAGCTGCTTCCGCCCGAATTCGCGACGGAACACGGGGCGCAGCGATTTCAGCGCGAGATGCTCGTGACGGCGAAGCTGCAGCACGCGCACATCCTGCCCGTGCTCACCGCTGGCGCGCGCGATGGGCTGCTCTACTACGTCACTCCGTACGTCGCCGGCGATTCGCTGCGGAATCGCATCGCCACACAGGGCGCGCTTCCCATCAACGAAGTGATCGGTCTCATGCGCGAGGTGGCGGAGGCGCTCGCATTCGCGCACGCGCGCTCCGTAGTGCATCGGGACCTGAAGCCGGACAACATCTTTCTTCAACACGGTCACGCGATTCTCGCGGACTTCGGGATCGCGATGGCGGTGGAAAAGGCCACGCGCGGCACGCCCACCGAGCGCCTCACGCGCACGGGGCTCGGACTCGGAACACCGGGCTACATGTCGCCCGAGCAGTTGGCCGGCGATCCGAATGTGGACGCCCGCACCGACATCTACGCGATGGGCATCGTCGGCTACGAGATGCTTTCGGGGCATCCTCCCTTTCCGGGACGCTCGCCCGCGAAGGTGATCGTCGCGCACATGACCGAGGAACCGGAGCCCGTGACCACGTATCGCACAGACGCGCCGCCGCTGCTCTCGGAGCTCATACGTGGCTGTCTGCAAAAGGACCCTGGCGACAGATGGCAAACGGTCGAAGAGTTGATGTCGCCGCTCCAGGAGCTCGCGGTGTCGGAGGCCAGTCGAGGGGGCGGGCGAATCACGAGTGAGCGCCCTGTGGATCCGCTCGCAACGGCTGCCGTGTCACGCATGCGCGAGAACCTGCGAGCGGGGATTCAGGCGTTCGAGCGAGGTGACTGGCACGAGGCTTTCCGTGCGCTGGCCGCCGCCGAGGCGGCGGGCGCGCTGTCGGCCACGGATCTGGAGCGGCTCGCCGAGGCGGCGTGGTGGATCGGGAAGAGCGAGGAGTGCATCAAGATGCGCGAGCGCGTGTATACGCTCTATCTCTCGAGCGGTGATGTGCTCCGCGCAGCAGCCGTGGCGATCGCTGTGGCCGAGGATTACTTCCACAAGATGGCGCAGTCGGTGGCGCATGGATGGTTGCAAAGGGCCGAGCGCCACCTCGAAGGCTTGCCCGAATCCATTCAGCACGGGTGGATGGCACGCAGCAAAGCCATGCTCGCACTGGGCGAGGACAAGGACTTCGAGCGCGCCTGGGCACTGGCCGGAACGGCACACGACATCGGCCGTCGACAGGGAGATCGCGATCTGCAAATGCTGGCGCTGCAGGATCGCGGGCGCATGCTCGTGTTGCAGGGCAAGCTCTCCGAAGGGATGGCAGCGATCGACGAGGCAATGGCGGCGTCCGCGAGCGGTCAGATCGGCGCGCGCACGACGGGCCGCATCTACTGCAACATGATGAGCACGTGCGAGCGGCTGGCGGATTATCGCCGCGCACGAGAGTGGAACGAGGCGACGCGACAGTGGTGCGAGCCGCACTCGGACTCGGGCTATCCCGGAATCTGTCGCGTGCGCCGCGCCGAGCTGCTGCGGTTGAACGGCTCCTGGCCCGAGGCGGAGGCCGAAGCAAAGCGCGCATCGGTGGAGCTCGAGGGCTTTCTCAACGACGCCGCAGGCGAAGCGTTCTACGAATTGGGTGAGCTGCGACGGCTCATGGGTGATCTGAGCTCGGCGGACGGTCTCTATCATCGCGCGCACGAGCTCGGGCGCGATCCGATGCCGGGACTCGCGCTGCTTCGACATGCGCAGGGTCGCACCGAGAGTGCACGGTCCCTCCTCGAGCGCGCACTGTCCGAAAGCTCGCTCACGAAGCTCGATCGTGCGAAGCTGCTTCCGGCGCAGGTGGAAGTTTCGATCGACGCTGGCGCGACCGATGTCGCCCACGCCGCGGCTGAGGAGCTGACGGCCATCGCTGCGACCTACGGCTCACCGGCGCTCGTGGCGCGCGCGGCGTACGCGCGAGGGCTCGTGGAATTGAGCGAGGGCCACGCTGCCCCTGCGTCGGGCAGTCTGCGGCGTGCGTGGCGGCTCTCGAAAGACTGCGATCTCCCGTACGAAGCCGCACGCGCGCGCGTCTCGCTCGCGCAAGCCTATCGTGCGTGCGGAAATGCGGATGATGCGGAGCTCGAGCTGCGCGCCGCGATGAGCAGCTTCGAACGGCTGGGAGCTACAGCGGCCGCGCGAACGACGGCGGAGCTGCTCGAAGCGTCCTGAGGGGATTGCCGGCGCGGCTGCCGTGAGCCTACTTCTCCCGCAGGAATGTCCGCCGACACTCTTCCCGGGGTCCCATGCGCCGCAACGAGCCGCTCGCGCTTCTGGTTCTCGGTCTCATCTGTCTGATCGTCTCGCGTATCGGTGCGCTGGAATCGGGCACCTGGATGCTCGAGGTCTTTCCGATCTTCATCGCCGTCCCGATTCTCATCGCGACCGCGCGGCGCTTTCCGCTCACGCCGCTCGCCTACCGCCTGATCTTCATCCATGCACTCATTCTCATGGTGGGCGGCCACTACACGTACGCCAAGGTACCACTCGGATTCTGGATGAAGCACGCACTACATCTGACTCGCAACAACTACGACCGGATCGGACACTTTGCGCAAGGCTTCGTGCCGGCGATCATCGCCCGCGAGATCTTGCTGCGACGCACACCATTGTCGCGTGGCAAATGGATCTTTTTTCTGGTCACCTGCATTTGTCTCGCGATCAGTGCGTGCTACGAGTTCATCGAATGGGGGACGGCGGTCATCGGCGGCTCGTCGGCCGACGCGTTCCTCGGAACACAGGGAGATGTGTGGGATACGCAGTGGGACATGTTCACGGCGCTGATCGGGGCGATCGTCGCGCAGCTGCTGCTCTCCCGTGTGCATGACCGGCAGATTGGTGAGCTCGAGGCGGAAACACGCGGCACGAATGCCAATGTGCGTTACACGGCGGCCGACTGAGGACGCAGCGAATTGAATCGTCGCACATTCGCGAGGGCTCGCGCGTAGCTGTGTGGAGTCGTTCATGATCGTGCGCGTCGCCACCATCGCGGATGTCCCGGCGCTGCAGGCGCTCATCGCGCGATCGGTGCGCGAGCTCAGCGCCGGATTCTACACGACGGCGCAGATCGAAGCCGCTCTGATTGCCGTGTTCGGCGTCGACACACAGCTCATCGCGGACGGCACCTACTATGTAATCGACGCTGCCTCCGGTCCCGCTGCCGCGGGCGGCTGGAGCTTCCGCCGTACACTTTATGGCGGCGATCAAATGAAAGGGGCCGCCGATCTGCGTCTGGATGCGGCCACCGAATCCGCGCGCATTCGCGCGTTCTTCGTGCATCCGGAGTGGACGCGCCGAGGACTCGCGAGCGCACTCTTTGCCGAATGCTCGCGTGCCGCGCTTGCGGCAGGCTTCCGCACCTTCGAGCTGATGGCGACCCTTCCCGGAGAGCCGCTGTACGAGGCACTCGGATTCTCGGCACTCGAGCGAACGTCCACCTCGCTCGGTGGCGGAGTCGGGCTGCCGTTGGTGCGGATGACGCGTCGCATTGGTGAACGTGTCGAGAGGCGCGACCTCCGGAGCTGACCCAGTCGCTCCTCGCGCGCGCCGAATGACTGAACGTCCGCGTCTCTGCCTCGAACGTCCAGTCGATCGGCAGTGCATCATCGCCGAGTCGCGACGACCTCCAGGTACTGTGAATCGACCTCGGTGCCGCGCGCGCCGGGACGTTGATTTCGCTCCCAGTGATAAGTCAGGTCCGCCGCGAGCAGGCTTGCGCGATGCTTGTCGAGCGCTTCGAGCGTACGAATCGTCGGTCCGTAGCTCGTGCAAAAGAGATCCGCCGTTCCAGCTGGCGTGTAGGGATAGTGGAACGTTAGCGTTCGCAGCGTAGTGGTGACATCCCACTGACTTTCGTTCAACCGTTCGCGCACGACGTCCTCATCGCCCCAGAGCAGCGGGCTGATGCTACCCTGCGGCGGCGTCACGAATGCGACGTGCGTCGCAAGCATCTGTCCGATGAAACCGCTGCGCGTCCAGTTGGCGAGCGCCACTCGGCCACCGCGGCGCGTGACGCGCGCGAGCTCCGACGCTACACGATCCGGGCGCGCGGCGAAGATGAGTCCGAACATCGAGAGCACTACGTCGAAGGACGCATCCTCGTACGGCAGTGCCTCCACCGTGCCCTGATCGAGCTGTATCGAGAGTCGCTCGCGCGCAGCCCAGCTTGCAGTCGTTTCGAGGAGCGCGGGTATCAGATCGAACCCCGTGACCTGCGCGCCTGTGCGCGCTGCAGGAATCGTGAGATTGCCGGTACCGCATGCGGAGTCGAGCACCTTCTGTCCGACTCCGAGCTTCAGCCGATCCACGAACTCCTCTGCTTCCCCGCGAAATCCCGCGGAAACGCGATCGTAGTCGCCCGCGCTCCAGATTCGCTGCGATCGCTCCGTGGCCGGATCGCTCGCGTGAGCGGAGTGACCGAGAATCGGATGCACGTCGACATCGCCGACGGCGTCGCCGCAGTCGAGTCGTGCTGCATCGTAAGTCGTGTAATCGTTGCCCATGTTGATACCCTGTATTGGTTCGGGAAGCACGAGTGGCATATACAGAGAGAGTAGTTCGGCGGTGCCGCCCACCGAATGACTGATCGTCCGCGACTCATGATCTCGCGTCCTGATTCGCTTCGGAGCTTGCTCGATCGTCCGGATTGGCTACCCGAGCGTACGCACCCTTGCCTCGAGCGCACTCGAGACGGAGCATTACGCATGGATCCGTTGTCCGATGTGCTGCGTGCAGTGAAGCTCAACGGCGCACACTTTTATCTCGTGCATGCTGGCGCACCCTGGTCAGTCGCCGCGAGGCCGTCGCACGAGATCCGTCCGATCATCCTTCCGCACGTCGAACATCTGATCTCGTACCACATCCTGTTGACCGGCAACTGCTGGGCTGGTGTGGAGGGAGAAGGGCAGGTGCACATGCGGCCGGGCGACGTCGTGATGTTTCCTCACGGCAGCGCGCACCTCATGTCGAGCGCCGAGGGAAGCCGGGATGGACTGGAGCGGCAGGGCGCGGCTCCTGCTCGCTATTTGGAGACGGTGCTACTGGGCCCATCGACAGCTCGCGATACCGCATTCGTGTGCGGCTTTCTCGGCTGCGATACGCGTCCGTTCAATCCGCTGCTCGCCGCTCTGCCCAAACGCATGCACTTCCCGGGAATCGCCGGCGGATGGCTCGCGAGATTTCCCGAGCAGGTCGTCAATGAATCACGGTCCGGACGGGTCGGCAGCGACACGATGCTCACGCGGATGGCGGAGCTGATGTTCATAGAGGTGGTGCGCCGGTATGTGGAGGACCTTCCACCACAGCACATGGGATGGCTCGGCGGCTTGCGCGACGATGTGGTCGGACCAGCGCTGTCGGCGCTGCACGAGAGACCCGCGCATCCGTGGACGCTTCCCGAGCTGGCGCGCACGATCGCATCCTCGCGCACCGTTTTGTCCGAGCGATTCTCGCAACTCGTCGGCGTGCCGCCCATGCTTTATCTCGCTCGCTGGCGGCTGCAGCTCGCCGCGGAGCAGCTCTCTCGCGGAAGTGCGAAGGTCGCGTCCATCGGCGCGAACGTCGGCTACGAGTCCGAGGCGGCGTTCAGCCGGGCATTCAAGCGTGAGACAGGAATGTCTCCGGCCGCGTGGCGCCGTACCCGCAGCGGAAGCAATGACGCCCGCGCCGCGCGCGCGCTCGAAACCGAGCAGGTTGGCAGTCGCGCTCCCTAGCGGAGTCGCTCGATCAATCGCTGCGCGTCGAATGGCGCATGCACTTTGGCGTCATTGTCGAAATACACGTAGACGTCCCTGGAGCGGCCGCGAAGTACACGCCACATGGCGATGCGTCCCGCCCACTCGTCGAGCTCTGCGTCAGTGTAGCCGCTCACGTACAGCTCCTGCGATCCGTGCAGCCGCACGTACACGAAGTCGGCGGTAACCTCGTAGGCGATCGGAAATTTCCCGGCGCTGTCCGCGATCACGAATGCGCACTGATGATCGCGGAGTATGCTGTAAAACTCCTCGTGGAAGTAGCTCGGGTGCCGGACCTCGAATGCATGACGATACGGCACGTTCACAGCTGCCTCCGTGAGAGCGCCGCGGCGCAATCGCTGATCGTGCTGCCGCGCCACCGCTTCGCCCTCGCGCGCGTCGCGCGGAAGCAGTCGCATGAAGCCGTCCATGCGTTCGGCATCGAACGAGTACGTGGCGGGCAGCTGCCAGAGGAATGGCCCCGTGCGCGCGCCGAGCGCGAGCACTCCGCTCGCGAAGAAGTTGCCGAGTGCCGATTCGGAGCGGCGAAGCTTGAGATTGTGCGTGAGGAAACGTCCGCCCTTGACCGCGAACACGAAGTCTCGCTCGGGAACGTCGTCCGCCCAGCGTTGAAACACGGACGGAGATTTCAGGCTGTAGAAGGTCCCGTTGAGCTCGATGCTATTGAAGCGGCGGCTCGCATATTCGAGCCAGCGCCGCGCCGGCAGCGCCTCGGGATAGAAACGGCCGCGCCACGGCTTGTAGTCGTACCCGCTGATGCCTACGATCGCGCGGCCAGTCGCCGCGCGTTTTGCGCGCCGCTCCGCGCTCCGCGCAGGGCGAGGCTTGGGTCGCGAGGACAGTTGTGACCCGATCTTCATGCGACCGGAAAGGGCAGATACGGTGCCAGACAGCTGCCGCGACTCCCGCCGAGTGCGCAGCACCGATTGCGAGGGCAGCATCGGCATCGTTACTTGGAACATGAACGATCCTGAATCCCGTTTGCGACATGTCCTCGCCGCCGCAATACCAAAGCTCGAGGCCATTTCCGATGCCGAGTCCGCGCTTCCACGCGCGCCGGGCAAATGGTCTCGCAAGGAAATCGTTGGACATCTGCTGGATTCCGCATCGAACAATCATCAGCGATTCGTCCGAGCCCAATTCACGGACGAGCTGGTCTGCCCCACGTACGACCAGGATGCGTGGGTACGCGCGCAACGCTATTCTGAAGCTCCATGGAGCGAGCTGGTGTCCCTCTGGGCGCTGTTCAACCTGCATCTCGCGCGCGTGATGGCCGCGATTCCTGATGAGCTTCGGACGATGCCGAGGCTGCGTCACAACCTCGATCAGGTCGCCTTTCGCGCGTTCCCGGCGAGCGAGCCCGCAACCCTCGAGTTTTTCATGCAGGATTACGTGGTGCATCTCGAGCACCATCTGACGCAGATCCTGGAGTCGAACTTTGGCGTAGGCCGCCGATGAAGCTCGAGGAGTTGCCGCGATTCACGGTAAGCGAAATTCGCGCGGCTGACGCGGAGGACGACACCATCATCATCGGGCACCTCTCCCATCTTCGAGGCGTGCGCGGTGCGCACGGATATCTGTATCGCCCGCACGGTCCCTCGCTGATGGGCGATCTCGAGGCGATTCCCTCGACGATCTCCGAGGCGGCTCGGTTCCGCACGGCAGATGCCGCGTATGCTCCTGACCTGAAGCCAGGGGCGTCCTATCCATGGCTGGATGGATCGTGGAAACCGTATCACCTGAAGATGGTGCTCTCGCCCGCGGAGCGGTGGCAACGCCGAAGTTTCTCGGCGTCACCCGTTCGTTTCTATCTGCACGATGGAGTGACTGGCTGGCAGGCCGTCGACGCAACGCTGCCACCGGACGCCACTGACCTCGGGGTGCGCTCCGGCGACTGGAATCATGCCTGCTGCGAGCTGTGTCCGGAGCAGCTGGACCCGGCACGCTCGTCGGAAGGATTCGTCGATGACGAGGGTCGATGGATTTGTGCGCACTGCTTCGAGAAATATGCAAAGTGCAACGATATCTCCTTCGCGCTCGGCGAAGACGGCTGATCAGGAAATGAGAAGAGCGGCCGAAACGCGGCCGCTCTCGTCATTTCGGGCTTTCGCGCGAGCTCAGGCCGCCGCTTTCGCCGACATTGCTCCGGCAGGCGACTTTGCGGTGAGCATAGCTGCTACCTTCGCGGAGGCGAAGCCGAAGAGCGCGCCCACGACGAGCGAAAGCACGACGAGGATGAAGGCATTCGAGAGTCCCATGGACATGAGCTTCTCCTTGCTCAGTGCATCGGGCGTCTGCAGCAGATACGCGAACACCGCTGCATAGCCGTAGACGCTCGCGGGGATCGTGGAGAATGCCGGAATCTTCGCCCCGAGAACCATCAGCATGACGGTGATCCCCACGACGATTCCCGCCCACACCGGCAACGTGAGCGTATCCGCGAGCGGGAAGGAGAGAATTACCACTGCCGCCACCCACGCGCAGAACGCGCCGAACACGTTGCAGATGATCGTGTTCGTCAACCCGGCGTTGTTGCCGCCAGAATGGAAGAAACAGGCCCACGCAATAAAGCCTGCCCAGATGAGCAGGCCCACTTTCAGATACAGCACGGTTGCAACCCCACCGAGGACCCCAATGCTCACCGCGAGCGCCACGAGTGACGACATTGTGAAGCTCCTTCATGTGAGAGCCGAGTACAACGCGCACCAACTCCCGGGCTCGTGGAGGGGTTGGCGGAGCAGCGCGATCTGACTCCGAGCAAGGCAGATGTACGTCGGCATGGCTCGGCTGTCAAACCAGGCGCGACTGACCGAGCCAATCGACATGTTCGCCGAGCGGATGCGACGATGCGGCCCAGCTGCACCCAGGCGTGACTGACATTCGGGCAACCCTTTGCCCGGGATCACGATGGCCGTTCGCGCGTTGCTTCTCTCCGCCGCCGTACTCGTCCCGCTCCCCGCGATCGCAACCGCGCAGGAGCCGCTGCACATCCAGCGTCTCGCCGGTCCGATCACGCTCGACGGTCGCGTCGATGAAGCTGCCTGGCGGGACGTCGCACCTCTGCCGCTCACCACTTTCCTGCCCGTGGCCGGGAAGCGCCCCACGGACAGCAGTGAGGTGCGACTCGCCTACGACGACAAATATCTCTACGCGTCCGGCCGCTTCTTCGTCTCCAGCGCCAGCGAGATCCAGGCGACTACACTCGGACGGGATCAGCTCGGGCCCGATGATCGGTTCCGCATCATGCTAGACGGCTACAATGACAATCGAACCGGTGTCGGATTCCTGGTAACGCCGTCCGATGCGCAATCGGACTACGACGTGACGGATGATGGCGGGACGGTGAGCGGCGACTGGAACACCTATTGGGATGCCGCGACCACGCGCGACGACAAGGGGTGGTACGCGGAGATGCGAATTCCGTTCTCATCGTTGCGCTTCCACTCCGAGAATGGAGTGGTCACGATGGGGCTCATCATCCTGCGCGTGTCCGCGAAGAAGAACGAGTGGTCCACTTATCCCGCGCTGTCGCCGAGCATGGCGAACGCGATCTGGCGTGCATCCGTCGCGCAAAAGATCGTGTTCGACGATCTCTCTCGACACTCACCCGTGTACATCACCCCGTACGCGCTCGGCGGCATGACGCGAACGGCCGCGCTCGCACCGGATGCAGCGAGTTATCGATATGACCGGTCTCACACGTTGGAGACCGGTGGCGATCTGAAGTACGGAATCACGGACGATCTCACCATCGACGTCACCGCGAATACCGATTTCGCACAGGTGGAGGCGGACGACCAGCTCGTGAATCTCAGCCGGTTCTCACTCTTCTTTCCGGAGAAACGGCAGTTCTTTCTCGAGCGGGCGGGAAGCTTTGCCTTTCCAACGTCGAACGTCGGCGACGGCAGCCGGCTGTTCTATAGCCGACAGGTCGGCCTCTCGCCGGATGGGACGCCGCTCCGCATCTACGGCGGCGCGCGCCTCGTTGGCCGTGTGGGTCCGCTCGATCTCGGCGCGATGGACATGCAGGTGGCAACCGACGCGGGCGGCACCGAGAACGTGGGCGTCGCTCGCGTGCGCCACACTTTGTTGAACAAGGATTCCTACGTAGGCGGGATCGTGACGAGCCGCGTCGGCGGCGCGAATGACAACGTCGTGTACGGCACGGACGCGCTGCTCCGCCCCTTCGGTAACGAGTATCTCACTGCGCAGTGGGCGCAGACCTTCGACGACAGCGCGGGCTCGGGAATGCGCGCATCGCAGGCGCGCATCGTCTGGGCGCGACGATCGTCGCAGGGGCTGATCTACAATCTCAGCGCCAAGTGGTCCGGTCCCGACTTTCAACCCGGCCTGGGCTTCGAGTCGCACCGCGACTACACGCTCGGCTCCCTGGAGCTCGACTACAACTGGATCGGCCGCTCGGGCTACTCGCTGCAACCCTCCTTCTTCGGCTACGGATTTCGGCGCAATCGCGATGGCGCACTCGATTCCGGAGAGCTGTATCCCTACCTCAACTTCGGACTGCCCTCCGGGCTCGGCGGCTGGATCGCCTGGCGCGCGCACGATGAAGATCTGTCGTCGGCTCTCACGTTTTCTCCGCGCGCCGAAGCTCCCGCGGGTCGACACCGATATCAACAGGGGGAGCTCTACGTGGTTTCGCCAACTGGTGCACGAGTGGGATACACCTTGCTCGCCGATATCGGAGGCTTCTACGACGGGAGACAAACCTTCGTGGATCTCTCCCCCACCTTCAGCGTCTCCTCACGCCTCACCCTGGGTGCGGAGTACCAGCTGGACCGCATCCGATTTCCGAGTCGCGGGCAGAGCTTCAATGCCGATGTGGCGCGACTCAAGATACAGGCCGCCTGGAACTCGCATCTCTCCGCCCAGGCACTGATTCAGTTCAACAACGCAGCTCACCTGGGAGTGGGGAACATGAGACTGCGATATCGCTTTGCGGAGGGCAGGGATCTGTATGTGGTGTACAATGATGAGCTCAACGTAGACAGGCTCCGGCTACTGCCGCAGTCACCCGAGCTTCCGATCTCGCCCGAGAGACGATGGGTGGTAAAGTACTCGCACACCTTCATACAGTAGCCCTTGGAGCGGGTCGAGTTGCCCGTCGCGATCGCGGCGCGTCCTCTGATGACGGTCGTCACGCCCGGTGAATTGGTGTGAACCGTCGAGTCGTATTGGTGTATTGCATTCGAGGATGCAGTGCTGGACGTCGTCACTTGCACCCTCCTTCTCAACGTTTGGAGGACTCGCAGATGCTCAGGAAATTCTCGATCTTGATGCTCTCGTGCGCACTTGTCGCCGTCGCGAACAGTGCGGCGCAGGGGCAGCACGGCAGAGACATGCAAGCCGATCACGCACGAGATGGGCGAGGCGAGTACGGCGGAAACTGGACTCTGCTGGGTGAGCGCCACATCGATGGACGCGCCGACAACGACAAGATCGACATCGGTCGGGACAACGGAAGGTTCAGAGCAATCCAGTTTCGCGTCGACGGCGGCACGGTGATTTTCGACCGCATCCGCGTCAAGTACTTGAACGGCCAGGCCGAAGACATTTCGGTTCGAAGCGAGATCCGGGATGGCGGCAAGACGCGGGCGATCGATCTTCCGGGCGACCGGCGCGTGATCGAGAGCGTGTCGATGTGGTACAGCAAGCGAAATTGGCATACGCGTCCCACTGTGCGCGTGTACGGCATTCGTTAGCTCGCGATCGCAGTAGTCACCTGTAGGATCCACCTCCACATCCCGCGTCGCAGCTCGCGACGCGGGATTTGTGCATCTGGCGGCAGTTCCCGCGCGCGGCGATTCTTCCGGGTGGGTCCAGCAACTACATCGAGGCGCTCGACATCCAGGTGCAATCGTGCGGGTAGAGATCATGATGGTTCCATTCGACTCGGGGATGCGCGACACGCGAATGGGCCGTGGTCCAGCGCATCTGCTCGAGCTCGGAATCGCGAAGCAGCTCGAGACGCTCGGTCTCGAGGTCGAGCATCGCGTCGTGGAGCCGTCGCCCGAGGTCTTCCCGACGGAGATCCGGCTGTCGCTGGAGCTGCAACGCGCAGTTGCGCACCAGGTGTCCGATGCACTGAGGCGCGGCTCCTTTCCTCTCGTGCTCTCGGGCAATTGCAACATCGCGGTCGGCGTGCTCGCCGGAATTCGCATGGCACGAGGCAGTTCGCCCGCCGTGTGCTGGTTCGACGCGCATGCGGACTTCAACACGCCCGAAACGACCATCGGTGGATTCCTCGACGGCATGGCAGTCTCGATGGTTACCGGACACTGCTGGCGAGCGCTCACCGCGCAGGTGCCGGGGTTTGCACCGGTTCCGGAATCGCAGGTGCTCATGATCGGCACGCGTGATGTCGATCCGCTCGAGCGCGAACGACTCGAGGCCTCTTTCATTCGCGTCGGAGCGGCGATAGCGGATATCGAAGGCGAAGTGGATCGGATCACGAAAGCGGCGGGCGTGTCGGAGGTGTATCTGCATCTCGATCTCGACACGCTCGATGCGAGCGAAGGTCGAGCGAATGACTACGCAGTAGCGGGCGGTCTCATGCGATCGGACCTTTTCAAGGCGATCGATGCCATCGGATCGCGCGCCACGATGCGCGCCGCGTCGATCACTGCATACGACCCGGCGTGTGACGCCGGCGAACGCATTGGCCGCATCGCGATCGAAGCGGCTATGCGCATCGTCGGCGCAACTCCCACGCGTGAGTAGCACGCGCGAGTAGCACGCGCGAATATGTTCGCCCGGCTTAGCCACTCGTCCCCTCCTCCCCTCGATCCATCGCCCGCGCACTCGGCCCTCTCGTGCCGAGGAATTTGGCGCGCCGTGTCGATTCCGGCTTTCCTCGTTCGACGTGTAGGTAGAGCAGCAACAATAGGCGCGAAACCACGATTCGAGCGGGTCAAATCTTTCGAGAACAGGAGACGAGACGATGAAGTTCATGATGCTGATCAAAGCCGACCATAATACCGAGGCCGGCATAATGCCCGATGAGGCGATCCTCGTCGCGATGGGGAAGTACAATGAAGAGCTCATCAAGGCTGGTGTTCTGCTCGCCGGCGAGGGCCTTCAGCCGAGCTCGAAGGGCGCACGCGTGCGCTTTGCGGGCGGCAAGACGACCGTCGTCGATGGCCCATTCGCGGAGGCGAAGGAGCTGATCGCCGGATTCTGGATGATCCAGGTCAAGTCGAAGCAGGAAGCGATCGAGTGGGCCAAGCGCGTGCCATTCGATCCGAAGGGCGCTTCCGCCACCACCGGAGGCGCAGGCGAGATCGAGGTGCGGCAGGTGTTCGAGGTCGCCGACTTTTCTCCCGATCTCTATCCGTCCGATGCAGCGCAGCAGGCGATCAAAGCCGAGACCGAGTTCCGCAAGCGCGCCAACAGCTGAGGAACCGCACAGCGGCGATTCCCGATCAACGATCACTAATCATGGAGAAGAAACGATGATCACGCACATTCATGCCACCACCATCGTCGTGTCGGACCAGGACAAGGCCATTCATTTCTTCTGCGACATCCTCGGATGGAAGAAGACCGATGATGCGCCAATGGGGGAACACATGCGTTGGGTGACAGTGGCGCCGGCTGGCGCAGCGACGAGCATCTCGCTCTCGTTGCCGAGCTGGTACACGCAGAAGCCGTCGCTCGAGATGGGCATCAACACCGGAGTTGCCTTCGCGGTAACGGACATGAAGTCCACGTATGCAGAGCTCAAGAAGCGCGGCGTCAACTTCAAGGGTGAGCCCGAATTGATGCCGTGGGGCAAGCTCGGCGTGTGGTTCGTCGATCCGGACCGAAACGAGTTCTTCATGGCAGAGACGTGAGCGAGCTCGCGCGGGTGACGAGGCGGCGTTGCCCGGGATAGACTCGAGACATGGACTTGCACAGGCGTTGCTCGCTCGTCTGATTGCAGCCCATGGCACTCCCGGATGCGCACCGCGCGATCGACGCTGTGTGGCGAATCGAGTCGGCGAAGGTGATCGCCGGCCTCGCGCGAATGGTGGGCGACGTCGGCCAGGCCGAGGATCTCGCGCAGGACGCGCTCGTGATCGCGCTCGAGAAGTGGCCCGAAACGGGCGTACCCGATAACCCAGGCGCATGGCTCATGGCGACCGCCAAGCACCGCGCCATCGATCTCCTGCGCCGTCAGAAGCTGCTCGAGCGCAAGCACGAGCAGCTCGGTCACGAGCTCGACTCGATGCAGGAATCCGCGGTCCCCGATCTCGACGCCGCGATCGACGACGATATCGGGGACGACCTCCTTCGACTCGTCTTCACCGCGTGCCATCCCGTGCTGTCCACGGACGCTCAGGTCGCGTTGACGCTGCGCCTGCTTGGCGGACTCACGACCGACGAGATCGCGCGCGCATACCTGGTGCCCGAGCCGACGATCGCGCAGCGAATCGTGCGCGCGAAGCGCACGCTGTCGGAGGCGAAGGTACCGTTCGAGGTCCCGCGCGGCGCCGAGCTCGCGCCGCGCCTCTCATCCGTGCTCGGCGTCATCTACCTGATCTTCAACGAGGGCTACTCGGCGACGGCTGGCGACGACTGGATGCGCCCGGCGCTCTGCGAGGACGCGCTTCGGCTCGGACGGATTCTGGCAGAGCTCGCGCCCCGCGAATCCGAGGTGCACGGACTCGTCGCGCTGATGGAGATCCAGGCGTCGCGCACGCGCGCGCGCACGGGTCCGATGGGTGAGGCAGTGCTGCTGCTGGATCAGGACCGTGCGCGATGGGACCACGTGCTCATTCGGCGCGGTTTCGACGCGCTCGCGCGCGCGGAGGCGCTTGGCGGTGCGGCCGGCCCGTACGCGATGCAGGCGGCGATCGCCGCGTGTCACGCGCGCGCGAGGAGCGGTGACGAAACAGACTGGGAGCGCATCGCCTCCCTGTACGACAGACTCGCGCGGCTCACGCCCTCACCCGTGGTCGAGCTGAATCGCGCGGTGGCGGTCTCGTTCGCGCGCGGGCCGGCGGCAGGACTCGAGATCGTCGATGCGCTCACGTCGGAGCCATCGATGAAGCGCTACCATCTCCTGCCAAGCGTGCGCGGCGACCTGCTGGCAAAGCTGGGGCGCGCGGACGAGGCGCGAGCTGAGCTCGAGCGCGCGGCCTCGCTCACTCGCAATGTTCGGGAGCGCGATCTCCTGCTCGCGCGCGCGGCCGGCCTCGTCTCCTAGCCGAGCCGCCACACCTCACTGGACATCCGGCCGTCCGTGAGGCAACATGAATGTCTTCCCCCAACCGAGCACTCTCTCATGCGTACACGCGTTCTCGCGATGACTCTCGTCTTCGCCGCAGTCCCACAGCTCGCGGCGGCACAGGATGCGCCCGTCTCGCAGGCGTTCCGCGAAGGCGCCTCGTCGGCCGCGAAGCGACTCATGGCAGCAGCCGACGAAATGCCCGCGGACAAGTACTCGTTCAAGCCGACTCCGGCGCAGATGAGCTTCGGCGACATCGTCGCACATCTGGTCGAGGGTAATGATTATCTGTGCGGCTTGATCGGAGGATCGAAGGCGCCGGCACGCGCGAAGGTCACGGGTGCGAGCGGCAAGGAAGCGCTCGTCGGCGAGCTCAAGGATTCATTCGCATTCTGCGATCAGGCCCTCGCGAAGGTCGACGATTCCAAGCTGGCGGAACAGCTGCCGTTCTTCGGCGGCAAGACACGCTCGCGTGCGAGCATCATGCTCGTGACGGTCGGCGACTGGGCGGATCACTACAGTCAGAGCGCGATATATCTTCGGCTCAACAACCTTCTTCCACCGACCGCGAAGAAGGAGTCGTAACGCGCCACGATCGCAAGATTGGCAACGTCACGGCCGCCGGTGATCGCTCACCGGCGGCCGTTCTACATGTGCACGTGTAGCGAATCCGAACACTTTTCAGCTCTGACAATTCTGCCGAAACCGGCGCCGCGCGCGAATCGTACGGTGCCCGTAGGATCGTGGCGCGATGTCGAATCGACCGTGCTTCGCGGGGCGACGCCTTCGCCCGGTCAAACCATTCGCGTCGCTGCGGTGTCGAATGTGTGATATGCACTCCAACCCGGCCCTCGTGCACGCATGTCGCTGAGCTTCGCTCTGTTGGCAGTTCTCCAGGCCGCCTCGACGCCCACCGCCGCCGATGCGCGATCATCCACGTCCTCGGCGAATCCGTCGCCATCCGATCCCGCACCCGTCGTCGCGAGCGCGACCGTGGCGACCGCCGTGCGCGCAGCGAAGAAGCCGGTGATCGACGGTCGCGACGATGATGAGGTGTGGCGCCACGCGCAGCCGATCACGGGCTTTCGGCAGTTCAGCCCCATAGCCAATGGCGACGCGAGATTCCGCACCGAAGCGAAGGTCGCGTACGACGATGAGAATTTTTACGTCTTCATCCGCATGTTCGATCCGCATCCCGACAGCATTCTCCGGCTGCTTGGCCGCCGCGATGTGCGTGTGGCGACGGATCAGATCAAGATCATCGTCGATTCGTACCACGACAAACGCACCGGCTACGAGTTTGCGGTGAACCCCGCGGGGGTGAAGCGCGACTACGCGGTGTACAGCGACATCACCGAGGATCAATCGTGGGACGCCGTGTGGGAGGCGGGGACCACGATCGATTCACTCGGATGGACGGCCGAGTTCCGCATACCGCTCTCGCAGATGCGCTACGCCGACACGAAGACGCACAGCTTTGGATTCGGAATCTGGCGCGACATCGACCGCTTCAAGGAGCGTGACAGTTGGCCGATCTACCAGCAAACCGATGCGCGTCTCATGTCACAGCTCGGCACCGTCGAAAAGATCGATGGAATTCCGTCGCCGCATCGCCTCGAGCTCGCTCCGTACGTCGTGACGAAGAACGTGTCCCACGATCCGTTGGCGGGGAACGAGCGTGATCAGAAGCTCTCGGCCGGCGCCGACATCAAGTACGGACTGACATCGAATCTGACGCTCGATGCAACCGTCAATCCGGATTTCGGTCAGGTCGAGTCCGACCCGTCGGTGCTCAATCTGTCCGCGTTCGAGACGTTCTTCGCCGAGCAACGGCCGTTCTTTCTGGAAGGCACGGGCATCTATAGCTTTCAGGTGAACTGCAATGTCGTGAATTGCAACAACGAAGGGCTCTTCTACTCGCGACGTATCGGCCGCTCGCCCCAGCTCGGCGGTCTCTATGGCGATGCGAGCTCTCCAACATCGACGACGATCCTCGGCGCCACGAAGCTCACGGGACGATTGTCGAGCGGCACGTCACTCGGCGTGCTCGATGCCGTGACCCAGCGTGCCGATGGGCCGCTCGGGCAAACGCTCGAGCCGACCACGAACTACGCCGTCGTGCGAGGGCAGCAGGATCTACGTGGGGGCGAGAGCGGCATCGGCGTCATCCTCACCGGCGTTGATCGCAGAAACGACAGTTGGACGAATGATGTGCTCACCAGCAACGCGTACGTCGCGGCCACGGACTTCAGACATCGTTTTGCCAACCGCAGGTTCGAGATCACCGGCTCCATCGATGCGAGTCGCATCAGTGGCTCGCCGGCCGCGATTCTCGCGACGCAGACCGATCCCGTGCACTACTTCCAGCAGCCGGACGGCTCGCTTCATCTGGATCCGACGCGCACGTCGCTCAGCGGCGACGCCGAGCAGCTCACGTTCGGCAAGGTTGGCGGTGGCGTCGTGCGCTTCCAGACATCGTACGACCGTCTGTCCCCCGGCTTCGAGGCGAACGATCTTGGATATCTGCAGCGCGCCGATCTTCAGAACTGGAGCAACTGGTTCTCGTTGAACTTCCTGAGCCCGGCGCTGTTCTTCAATTCCGCGTTCCTGAACTTCAACGAGTGGAATTACTGGAATACGGCTGGACTGCTGATTGATCGCGCCGTGAACACGAACTGGCACTTCATTCTGCGCGACAACCTGGAAATCGACATGAGCGCGACAGGTTCACAGTTGCCTGGCACGTTCAGTGATCGTAACTCGCGCGGTGGGCCGGCGGTTCGGCATTCGCCATTCTACAATGGAAACTTTCAAGTCGTGGGCGACAATCGGAAGCAGGTGATTCCGACGCTCTCGCTGAACGCGGGCCGCAGCGACTACGGTCGCGGACACTACTACGAGATCGATCCGAGCGCCGATCTACGAGTATCGAGCCGGTTCCACATGAATCTGGGCGTCTCCTACAACCATAATCGCGACGATACACAGTGGTACGGAAACTTCACGGATTCCGTGGACGCAACGCACTACACCTTCGCGCACCTCGATCAGCAGACACTGAGCTCGACGCTCCGGATCGATTACACCGCCACGCCGAACCTGACGTTCCAGCTCTACGCGTCACCCTTTGTGACCAAGGGAACGTTCACGAACATCCGCGAGCTGGATGATCCACGCGCCGAGGACTTCGACAAGCGTTACAAGCCGTACACGGATGCGAGCGTGCTCGCGGACCAGCCCGCAGGGTTCAACGTGAAGCAGTTCCGGTCGAACGCGGTCGTGCGCTGGGAATATCGTCCGGGCTCCGCACTCTTTCTCGTGTGGACGCAACAGCGCCAGGGCGATCTGCCAATTGCGGGCGGCGACTCGTTCGGCGGCGACTACCATGGTCTGTTCAGTCTTCATCCGGACAACACCTTCCTCGTGAAGATGTCGTACTGGTTCAACCGGTAGGCAGCCGCCACTCAGCCAATCGTCATCCGCTAGTTCGTTGCCGCCACCGCGCGCGCCTGCTTCTCGAGCGCGCTCCACTGCGCCATCACCCCGCGATAGGACGCGCTCGCACGCTTGCACGCCGCGATCTGGTTCGCCGTGGGCGCGATGTCCGCGCCCTGCATCGCCATCGCTGCGGCCATGAGCTCGTTGCTCACACTCTCCAGCGTCGGCGGACCTTCGGACTTCGCAGCCTCACGGCCGGGAGTTGCGTTGGCACCGGAGTCGGGTTTCGGCGGTGCGAGCGCGTCCAACTTGCCCGCGATCGTGCTCGCATTCGCTCCGCCGCCACTTTCAAGCCGCTCGCGCAGTGCGCGCGCTCGCGAGTATGCGGCGCGCGCGGCCACGGCGTTGTCGTACATCTCGGTCGAGAGCGAGGAGAGCTGCGCCAGTCCCGCAGCCGGCGTCGTCACGCGCGGATCGAGGCGGAGGGTGAGCGGCTGCTCATACCGCTTTCCGTGTGCGATGAGACGAACTGTGTACACGCCCGGTGGTGCCCAGGGCGCGTCCTTCGCCGGAACGGTCCGATGCGGCACCGCGCCGTTGCCGCTCTCGTCCTCGCTCAGGTTCTCGCGCTCGTTCGCGATCGGGTCGTAGCGCAGATCCCAGGTGATGCGATGCATTCCCGCTGACGTGGGGAGCGCCGTCGTGGGCGCCGCCCAGTAGAGTGGCAGATTGCAGTCGGGCGCCTTGGGGTTCTGCTGGCACACGCGAGTGTACGCCGCTGGATCGCGCGCCGGATCGGGATTCAGCACGGGATCCGCGCTCGTGTACGTGCGCACGACTCGCCCTGCGGCGTTCACGATCTCCAGCGCGAGCGTGTCGTGCACCGGGGAGCCCACGTAATAGTCGATGATGGCGCCAGGCATTGGATTCTCGCCGGCTGGAAGCTCGGGCGGCCAGGGTGTCGGATCGTTCGTCGCGCCTCGCACGCGCACCGCCGTCGCTGGCTTGAGCAGATAGCCATCGTTCGCGGCGAGCACCGCGGCATGCTGCCGAAGTGGCGTGATGTCGTCCAGAATCCAGAAGCCTCGGCCGTGCGTCGCCGCGATCAGGTCGGAGCAGAGGCACGTGCTGTCGTCCTTCACCTGCAGATCGCGAACCGAGATCGCAGGCATGTCGAGCTTGAGCGACTGCCAATGATCGCCATCGTCGTACGACACCCACACCTGCGCATCGGTCGCCGCGTACAGCAGCCCCTTCACGCGCGGATCCTCGCGAATCGAGTTCGTGACCGCGCCTGGCGCGATGCCCGCATCGATCTCGCTCCAGCTCTTGCCCCCATCGTGCGTGCGCCAGAGGTGCGGACTCAGGTCGTCGATGCGCAGCGTGTTCGCGGCCGCGTACGCGGTGCGATCGTCGAAATGGCCGCCCTCGATGTTGAAGATGCGCGTCCACGGCTTGATCTGCGGCGGAGTGACGTTGGTCCACGTCGCGCCACCGTTCGAGGTGGTCTGGATGGTGCCGTCGTCCGTGCCGACCCAGAGCACGCCGATGTTGCGCGTCGATGGTGAGAGCGCGGTGATCGAGCCCTGCGGATGCGCCTTCACCGTGCTCGCGTATTTGCCTGCGGTCGCCGGAATGCTCCAGCTCTGGCGAGTGAGGTCGGGGCTGATGCGCGTCCAGCTGTGCGCGTGATCGATCGTCTTCCACACCGCGTTCGACGTGTAGTACAGCACGTTGTGATCGATCGGCGACCAGTTGATCGGCATCGTGCGCACGTTCCGATTGTAGCTCGTTCCGCGCTGGGCGGAATCGGGACCCACGTACGTGATCTGTCCGGTCTTCCGGTTCCAGAGCGAGACGTTGCGGCGCATGCTCCCGAATACCTTGTCCGGGTCTCTTGGATCCGGAGCCGCGATGCCGTACTCCTGGATGTCCACGGGATGCCAGTCGTGGAAGGTGATCTCGCCATCCATCGAGCGGCTGTCGACGCACGCGGAGCCCGAGTCCTGCTGGCCGCCGCACACCCGATACAGGAACGAGTTGTCCGTCGAGACGTGGTACATCGCCGCCGTCGACTGCGTGTACCAGTTGCTCCAGCTCAGGCCACGGTTCGATGAGACGACTGCGCCCTGGTCCGAGACGAGGAGCAGAATGTTCGGATCGTTCGGATTGACCCACACCTTCTGGTAGTCGTCGCCGCCCGGAGAACCGCGCACCGGAGACCACGTCACGCCTCCGTTTTCGGTACGCCAGAAAACGATCGACGCGCTGTACACGACGTTCTCGTTCTTCGGATCGACAGCGAGCGTGGCGAGATCGCCGCCACCGATGCGAAGCAATGGTCTCGGATCGGGCTTGTTGTCGCCGGCGGCGAGCGACCAGTGCTCACCGGCGTCGGTCGACTTGTAGAGCCCAAGCTCCTCTTTCTGTCCGCGCGCGGCCGCCTCGGCAGATGGCGCGCCCGCGACCATTGCGTAGAGCACCTTCGTGTTCGACGGCGCGATCGCGAGATTCGCCTCCAGCACGGTCGGAAGTCCGCCG
>DASXQD010000377.1:0-6210 GCA_036493195.1 Gemmatimonadaceae bacterium
GAGCGCGCCGCCGGCGCGCGGATCGAGATTGTCGAGCTCCATTCCATCGACAAACACGCGCACGCGACCGGGATTTCCCGCGTACGCACCAAACTGCGGCGACGCGAGGTTGCCGGTGGTGAACGTCGTCAAGCCCGGCACGTACTCGAGCAGCTGCATGAGTGTGAGTGCGCCGGTCGCGAACAGGTCTTCGCGATTCCACGTGAACTGATCGCCCACACCGAGCACCGGCGGTATCTCGGCGTGCGCCATCGGCGCCTTGATCGTGTCCTTCGGAATTTTTGTGGCGGTGTCGCCCGGGTGAAGCCCGAGCACGGAGACGCTGTCGGTGTCGGCGGAGGATGGCTTCGCCGAATCCGCGCGAGTCTTTCCCGTGTCCGCGCGCGCGCGCACCGTGTCGAGTGTGGAGCTGTTGGGCCCCGGCGCTCTTTTCTTCTGCACCGAATCGGGATAGGCGGTCGTGTCGCGCTGCACCTGCTGCGCGCGCGCATCCGGCGCGAGCGCCAACACGACCATCGCTCCCGCAACGCAGCCGCGCCAGAGCGCGGCGACGATGGTCAGTGTGCCCTCCCCCGTACGAAATCCACGAAGAGACTCACGGGAACCCCGGTCGGCCCTTTGGGGATGAAGCCCAGATCCGTTTCGGAGTATGCCGTGCCCGCGATGTCGAGATGCACCCACGGAAACGTTTCCGCGAACTCCTTGAGAAACATCGCCGCGGAGATTGCGCCGGCGGCACGACCGCCCGTGTTCTTGATGTCCGCTGCGTCCGTGAGGATGAGCTCCTTGTAGTCGTCGAACAGGGGCAGCTGCCAGCCCGTGTCGCCCGACGAGCGCCCGGCAGCGAGCACCTCATCGATGAGTGCCTGGTCATTGCCGAACACGCCACTCGCCGTGTGTCCGAGCGCGACCACGCATGCCCCCGTGAGCGTGGCGGCATCGATGACGGCTGCTGGATCGAACCGGCGCGCGTACGAGAGCACGTCCGCGAGCACGAGACGGCCTTCCGCGTCCGTGTTCACGATCTCGATGAACTTTCCGAGATGACTCTGCACGACATCGCCCGGGTTCATCGCTTCGCCCGAGGGCATGTTCGTGGTGCTGCCGACGAGTCCGACGACGTTTATCGGAAGACCGAGTGCGCCGATCGTATCCATCGCGCCAAGCACGCCGGCTGCGCCGCACATGTCGAACTTCATCTGCTCCATCCCCTGCGCCGGCTTGATCGAGATGCCGCCCGAATCGAAGCAGAGTCCCTTGCCGACGAGGACCACCGGCTTGCTCCCGGCGGGTCCCTTCCTGTACTCGAGCGCGATCAGCTTCGGATCCTGCGGAGTGCCCTGCGCCACCGCGAGGAACGAGCCCATCTTCTCGGCCTTCATCTCCGCGCGGCCGAGCACCGTGACGCTCATGCCGCGACGACTCGCGATCTCGCGCGCGGTATTCGCGAGATGCTCGGGCGTGCAGATGTTGCCGGGAAGCATCGCGAGCTGCCGGGCGAGGTTGATGCCGTTGCCGATCGCCGATCCGCGCTGCACCGCGCCATTCGCGCTGGCCTGGTCGCTCACGAGGATCTGCGCGCTCTCTAGTGCCGGCTTGCGCTCATCCTCGGGCGGTGCGCTGCGAGTGGTCGTGTACTCCCACGAGCCCATCGTGAGGCCGACCGCAATCGCTTCGATGGCGGTGTCGCTTCGATCGTCGGCAAAGAAGGCGAGCGACGGCGCGCCGAGCTTGCGCGCCTGGCGAGAGCCGACGCTCGCGGCGCGACGCAGCCCTCCGGCAACGGTGGCGGGTTTGCCGAGACCGACGAGAAGCACGCGCTGCGCGCCCTTCGTGCCGCCCGGGAGCACGAGCGTCTCATCGCGCGCACCGCGGAAGTCCTTTCGCTCGAGCGAGCGCCCAAGCGCGCCACCGAGAGCGGTGTCGAGGGTGGCGAGAGCGGGAGTGAGAGTGGCGCCCGAAGGGAGCGCGAGAACGAGCAGAGGCGCGTCGGCCGTGTCCGGCTGCGCGCGGCGTGCGGTGACCCGGAAGTCCATTAACGTTGCTCCGAACGAAGTGCCCAAGGCGGGACTCGAACCCGCATGGCCCGAAAGCCACTGCATTTTGAGTGCAGCGCGTCTACCAATTCCGCCACTCGGGCGAGTGTACTGCTACCCCACGTTCTGCCATTCTGCTCGTTCCGCCCCGCGGAACGTGCGAGGCTGAAAACGTGCGCCCGCGGCCCGTAAGGTTAGCACGGACTGCGGCATTCGTCTACGCCGGAGAGTGTGCCGCGCCTTCTACTGCCTGCCCGAGAGCGCCTGGACGATCGCGGCCTTCACCGTCACGCGTGATTCGCTCGCCTCTGCCTTGCGCAGAGTCGTTTTCCCCGCATGGCCGCCGATCTTCCCGAGGGTTTCTGCTGCCGCGCTCGCGAAGAGTGGATCGCCGTCGTTCAGGTAGCGCGTCGCGACCGCGACACCGCGAGTCCTGTCCGGCCAATTCGCGAGCAGCGTGAGTGCGGTGGTGCGCACCTCGCGCGGTTCCTTCTCGGCCGTCATCGCGTCGAGGGCGTCGAGCCCGGCCGCGTCGGGCTTTCGCAGCAGGCGCTGGGCCGCCTCGAGGCGCACCGCCATCGAACCCCCGTGCGCGGCCCGATCCACGAGCAGCGCCGTTCCCTGCGGTGCGATCGCCGGATCGTACACGCTCAACGCGTGCTGCTGCACGTAAAAGCTCGGATCGGTCGTGATCAGGCGCACGGCCTCGGCCTGCACGCGCGCGGTGTCGCCGATCGCCAGGGAGCGGATCGCCTGTCCGCGAACGAGACCGGAAGGATCGGCGAGTGCTGCGCTCAGCAGGTCGCGACCCGTGCGTGCATCGTGCGTGCCGAGCTGACGAATCGCCTCGGCGCGCATCTGGTCGACGGGATCGTTGAGCGCGATCAACCGTCGCGTGTCGCTCGCGACCGGTGCACTCACGCTGTCGAGCGCGGACAACGCCCACCACCGCCCCGCAAGATCGAGATCGTGCTTGGCGACCTCGCTCAGCTCTTCCGGTGTCTGATCCGTTTTCACCGTGCCAAGCAGCCATCCGCCTTCATCGAACCGAAACGTGATCGGCGCGCTCGGAAGGGCGATCGTGAATCGCTGATCCTGCTTCGCCACCATGATCTCGTGTCGCACGACCGAATCGCGCGTGATGACGCGAACCGTGGCGGGAAAGCGAAAGAATGGATGCGTCTTGTCGATCGTCTGCGTCTGCCGGACCGTGAGCGTCAACGTTTTACCGGGGGCACTCCAGGCGCGCGTGACCTGCACCTTCGGATAGCCGATTCCGTACGCCCACTGGTCGAAGAACCAGTCGAGATCGCGGTGCGAGACCCTTTCCATCGCGATCGCGTAATCGGCGGTCTCCACGGGCTTGTACGCGTTGTCGGTCAAAAACCGGTGCATTCCCGCCCAGAAGAGAGAGTCGCCGAGCAGGCGTCGCAGCTGGTGCGCGAGTTGAGCGCCCTTGGGATACACGTGTCCGGAGAAGAAGAGCTGAATCGGATCTTTTCCATGATCGTTGCCGTACACGAGCGGACGCTCCTGATTCAGATCGGCGTCCATCGCCTCCTTTTGCTGCGCGATCCAGTTGAGCTGGGCGGCATCCCAACCGCGGCTCTTCTCCTCGTGCACGGATTCCATGTACGTGGTGAGTCCCTCGTTGAGCCACGCATGGGCCCATGTGGCGGTGGTCGTGAGATCGCCGAACCACTGATGCGCGAGCTCGTGCGCATCGAGTCCCCGCCCGGAGAATTCAGGCTCCCCGCCTTCACCATGGAGCGCGAGATCGGTTTGTGTGGTGGCGGACACGTTTTCCATCCCGCCGTAGGTGAAGTCGGGAATGATGGACTGATCGTACTTGCTCCACGGGAAGTTCACGCCGAGCACGCGACTGTAGATCTCGATCATCGACGGCGTCTCGCCGAAGGTGCGCCATCCGGCGTTCACGGTATCCGTCGCGACCCAGTACTCGACTGGGATACCGCGCCAGTTGTCGTGCAGGATGCTGAACCGGCCTGCCACGATGGAATACAGATATGTCGACGCGGGCTTCTCCTGCGACCAGTGCCAGATTTTCTTTGCGCCGCCATCCGTTGACGTGACTTCGACGAGTCGCCCGTTGGAGAGCACGCTGACGCCCGTGTCCGCCGTCACGAGAATCTCCCACGTGGTCTTATCGTTGGGCGCATTCCACGTGGGCACCCACGACGGCGTCTCGATCGCTTCGCCCTGCGTCCACATCACGCGCCGCCTGGGCACGAAATACATGCCGCGCTCGGGACGCGCGTGATATCGCAAATTGAAGACGACCGTGTCGCCCACACGTGCACGCCTTGCGAGGTGAACGGTCACGCTGGAGGTATCGAAGGAAAACCTGAGCGGCTGCCTGGCAGCATCGGTTGCGGCTTCGATCGTGAGCTGGGATGCGTCGAGGCGAATCGTATCGGTGGGCTGCGCCTTCACGATCAGGCGCGTCTCGACCTCACCCGCCATGCTGCGCTTGTCGAGATCGTAGCTGACCGCGATGCGCTGATGGAGCAGATCGAAAGTGCGCGCGCGCTGCGGCCATACTATTGGCGGCGTGTACGCGCCGATGCGGCCAGTTGGGCGTGGCGCCTGTGCGCCAATGGTGAGTGCGACGTGGAGCGACGCGACGATGGCGACACGCAACAGCGTGCGGTGCGTAGGCAAGACAGGTATGCGGAAACGAGCGGGCGCGCCCGCATTGTCGTTCGGCGTAAATCCCAAACGACAACTTTGTGGGGCGTGCGTCGGTGCGCGCAATCGGTGCAACGGCTCTCCGCCTGGGAAAGCCGACCGCATCAGATACCGGTCACATGGGTATCACTCGCGCGCAACGTCGAAAGTCCCGTCGAGATTGTTCGCGCACGACAGGAAATTGCTCGTGGCCGAAACGGGATAGCGATAGATCGCGCTGAAACAGGATTCGTTGGTCGAGGACTCGCCGTAGGTCTCCGTTTGCCCGCCGTTGTTCACGTACGAGCAAATCGCGTCGATCTTGTCACCCATGTGGATCAGCGCAGGAGTGGTGAGCTGCGTATAGCTAACGTGTTGCCAATCAAAGTCCTGATCGAACAGCAGATTGTGGCTGGAGCCGCTGACGACCTCGACGGATTGATGCACGCCGCGTGATCGCATAAGCGGCAGAAACGCGAGGACGTGCGTATCGGCGAGAGCAAAACATGCTCCCCCTGCCGTGTGCACCTGACCATCACTGGGAATGTTGATCAGGAAGGTGCCGGCCATCGTCATGTCGATGGGCGTAGCGACGTCGGTTGCGGTGCCTATGCGCGCTTCCAGGCGCGTGGAATCCGTGATATCCGGACCGGTGAGATTCACGATATGGATGTTGAGGAGCAGGTACTGCCCTGCCGATACATGCACACCGAACCCCGTCGGGAATTCGATGGCGCCCGTACCCAGACTCGCAGCGTAGATGAGCCGGTTCGCGTCTGTGCCTGCGCCGCAGTCGAATGGCCCTTCCGGTACGGGAGAGTCGGACACTGTGAGCAGCACCTCTCTCTGCTCAGCGGACGGGCCGGCCAGGCGAAATCCGGTGAAGTATTCATCGCTCGTCACGTGTATGCCGACGCATTTGTAAGTCTCCGCTCCGCCGATTATCGTCCACGCGCGTTCGGCAGCCACGATCCACTGATCCTGTGGAGGAGGCGGTGGACTCGTGGCGTCGCGGCCAGAGCACGCGGCTCCCACGACGAGCGCAAGCGCGGCAAGATAGAGGCGAACGAGCGCGCGAGGATGTGCTGCGCGGCGGAGCATCTTCATGTCGACTCCAGAAGAAGGCAAGGACATTCCGCTTCGCCGATCGGCGCGAGCGATGCTCCGAGGCAGAGCAGTCCTACTGAGACAATCGGAATCGATGCGCGCGACACGACAGCGTGGATGCATCGTGCTCGCTCGTTGCTCAATTCGTGGCTCAGCTCGTGGTGTCGCCCATTCGCCGCATCTGCCGCAGCCGCCTGCGCTGCATCGGCGTGAGACCGTTCTCCTGCTGTTGCTGCCTCAGCTGCTCGACTTTTTTGCGCAGCCCTTCCTGCAGCGTCGCATACTTCGCCCGCTGCACCGGCGTCAGGAAACGCGCGAGATCGCGCTGCTCGCGCGCGAAGAGGTCGATCCGCTGTCGCTGCACGTCGACCAGCACGTC
>DASXQD010000378.1:0-3487 GCA_036493195.1 Gemmatimonadaceae bacterium
ATCGGCATGAGCACGCGATTCGACACGAAGCCGGGGTAGTCGTTCACTTCTACCGGCGTCTTGCCCAGCGATCGTGACAGCTCGAGCACACGAGCAGTCGTCTCGTTCGAGGTCGCGAGGCCGCGAATCACTTCCACGAGCTGCATCACGGGCACGGGATTCATGAAATGCATCCCGATGACCTGCGTTGGCCGTCTGGTGCGCGCGCCGAGCTCGGTGATGGAAATGGAGCTGGTGTTCGACGCCAGAATCGCGGACGGCTGCGCGATGCGGTCGAGATCCGCGAAGAGCGTGAACTTGAGCTCCGCGCGCTCGGTCGCGGCTTCGATGATGAGCGCGGCGTCGGCGGCACTCGCCAGACTCTCGTGCGTCGAGATGCGCGCGAGCGCCGCATCGCGCGCACTCGCCTCGATGACCTTCTTTTCGACCTGACGGCCGAGGTTCTTCTCGATCGTCGCACGCGCGCGATCGAGCGCGCTCGGCGACACGTCGATCATCGTGACATCGAAGCCGGCGACCGCGAACACGTGCGCGATGCCATTGCCCATCTGTCCGGAGCCGACGACCGCGATCTTCTCGCTCATGCAGCGCCCGAGCTGTCTTGCGCTCGCGCAGACGCGCGACGATGCCACGCGACGAGCAGCGCGATCCCCGCAATCATGCCCACGACTGCGGCCACGCCGCCTTCTGGTCCCCACGACCCACCCGTGAGCCAATCGGGCCCCGAGTCATCCACCCGATAGCCGGCGTAGGGAAACTGCACGCCGCTCACCGGCGCATGAAGCACGTCGGCCATCGACCAGTTCCAGGCGAAGTGCGCCATCCAGGCGGCGTACAGTGAGCGCGTGATGACGAGAATGGCACCAAGGAAAACTCCAGCGAGCACCACGACGGCCACCGATTGCGCCGTCGCCCCGGGATTCCCCATGTGCAGCAGTCCGAATCCCAGGCTGGTGATCGCGAGCGCGCCCATCTCGCCAACACCATCGCGGAGCGCGGAAAACACGTAGCCGCGCGAGAGCATTTCTTCCGACAGCGATTGCGGCAGGAAGAGAACGGCGCCTCCGCCTGCGAGCGCCAACCAGCCGTGCCGGCCCTCAAGTCCGGTGATCAGCTTGAGATCGTGAGCGACGAGCAAACCGCCCGAAGGAACGAGAATGCAGAGCGAGCCAAGCGCGAGTCCGATCACCAGCGCGCGCGACGTGCACTGCTCCGCTCCGAGCCCCACGTACGACCACGATTTGTGATCCACCCAGTGCAGCATGATGTAGTGGGCGAGCCAGGTGGCGATCACCAGCAATACGTACTGCTCGAGCTCGAGCGCGCCGTAGTCCGCGGGACGGACGTACGCCATGAGGGTGGCGAAGAGCTTGAAGAAAACGAGAAAAAGGCCGACGAACAGAAGCACGCGCCAGCCGGCGCGTACTGCGCCATCCTGCGTGTAGAAAACGAAACGAAGGTTCAAGTGCGCGTGCGCAACGAGCGAGTCGAGGAGATTGCCGCCGCAACGACGACCTTGCCGAGATCGGCGAGAATGAACGGCACGGTTCCCATTGCGGCCGCGCGCTCGAGACTTCCCGTGAGCAGCTCCAGCTGCGCGACACCGCCTACATAGAGCGTCGCGATTCCGAGGAACGCCCCGAGCATCCGCCCGCCGAACGCGGGGAAGCGACGCGCGACGAGTCCCGTGATCGCCGCGGCAGCCGGATAAGCGAAGAGATATCCGCCCGTTGGGCCGAGCAACCGCAGCACACCGGGAGCCCCGATCGGTGAGAACACCGGCGCGCCAAGCGCGCCCACGAGCAGATAGAGCACCATACTCGCCGCACCGGCCACCGGACCGAGGCACAAGCCCGCGAGAACCACGGCAAGTGGCTGCAGCGTGAACGGAACGGGTGTCCCCGGAATCGGGATCGCGATCTGCGCACCCACCGCCACGATCGCGGCAAACCCGACCACGCCGACGACGGTGAGCTGCCGGTTGCGCGGGGCGACGGACGTCAAGCTCGTCATGACATTCTCTCCACGCTCAAGGCGACGGCGTTGCCGCCGCCGAGACAAAGTGTCGCGAGCCCGGTGTGAGCGTCGCGATCCCGCATCGCGTACAGCAAGGTCGTGAGCACGCGCGCACCGCTCGCACCGATCGGATGTCCGATCGCGATGGCGCCGCCATTCACGTTCACGCGATCCCAATCCCATCCGAGCGCCGCGCCATCCGCGAGCGCCTGCGATGCGAACGCCTCGTTGGCTTCGATCAGATCGTAATCGCCGATCGTCGTCTTCATCTGGGTCATGAGATTCTGCACGGCGACGATCGGCGCGAAGAACAGATCGCGCGGCTCGCCGCCGCCTGTTGCATAGCCCGTGATCTTCGCCAGCGGCTTCAAGCCGTGCGCATTCGCGAACGCCAGGCTCGTGACGACGAGCGCGGCTCCGCCATCATTGAGCCCCGGCGCATTGCCCGCGGTGACCGTCAGCTCGCTCGGCGACATGTCCCTGGGCGCATCGTTCGGAAACGCGGGACGCAGCTTCGCGAGCGCCTCGAGCGACGTGTCGCGGCGAGGCGACTCATCCTCGCTGATGACGGTGGGTCCTTTCTTCCCGGGGATCTCGACTGGCGCGATCTCGTTCTTGAACCGGCCGGCATCCATCGCGGCGATCGCCTTGCGATGGGAGCAGAGCGCGAATTCATCCTGCGCCTGTCGCGTGATCCCCGCCCTCTTCGCCGTGTACTCCGCGTGCCCGCCCATGTGGACATCGCAGAACGAGCACCACAGCCCGTCCTTGATGAGCCCATCGACCAGCGTCTGATCGCCGAATTTGACGCCGTTGCGCAGTCCGTACGCGTAGAACGGTGCGTTCGACATCGACTCCATCCCGCCCGCGACCACGGCGCTCACGTCGCCCGCGCGAATCGACTGTGCAGCGAGCATCACGGCCCGCAGCCCCGATCCGCAGACCATGTTCACGGTGAGCGCCGGCGCCGTGCCGGGAATGCCAGCCGCGATCGCCGCCTGGCGCGCGGGCGCCTGTCCGACGCCGCCCTGCAGCACGTTGCCGAGCACCACGTCCTGGATTTCGCCGACGTCGATTCCGGCACGCGCGATCGCGGCGCGGATAGCGACGGCGCCCAATTCCGGGGCCTTGACCGGCGTGAGCCCGCCAAGAAAGCGGCCGACGGGCGTGCGCGCAGCCGATACGATTACCGGAGTACGGTCCGAGCCTTCCATGCAGACATCCAGGAGCGGGTGAGGCGCGCCGGCGGGAGCCGGCCGCCCCGAAAGCTATAGCCCGGCCTCCAGCGGTTGTAGTGCGCCCGCAGGTTGCAGTGCCCGCGTCGCAATCTCCGCGGTCAGCCGCTCGATGAGCGCGTCTACCGAGATCGTCTCCTGCTTCTTCTCGGAGCCGCGGAAGCGGAGCGCGACCATTCCCGCCTCCGCCTCGCGCTTTCCGATGATCGCCATGTACGGCACCTTCATCTTCGACG
>DASXQD010000379.1:0-9075 GCA_036493195.1 Gemmatimonadaceae bacterium
CGTTGTCATACCGCCCGGTGTCGCCTCCGTGCGCGTCACGCCGAACCTGGCACCGATCAAGGTGGGCGAGACCGTGCATCTCGTGGCGCAGCCGCTCGATGCCAATGGAAATGCGCTCGACGGTCGCACGATCACATGGGCATCCGACAACGAAGCCGTCGCGAAGGTCGACAACACCGGTGTCGTCACCGGCGTCTCCACGGGAACCGCCAACGTCACCGCCACGAGCGAGGGAAAAACTGGAACGGCGGGCATCAACGTCGGATCCGCCGTCGCCGCGAGCATCGTGGTCGCGCCCACGAGCGTCACCGTCACGGCGGGGCAGACGTCACAGCTCACGGCCACCGTCAAGGACGCGAGTGGCAGCGTGATCGCGGGCGCGCCGGTCGCGTGGACGGTGGACAAACCGTCCGTCGCCATCGTCGGGTCCACCGGTCTGGTGTCCGGACAGGCAGCCGGCTCCGCAACGGTCACTGCAACGAGCGGCGCCGTGCACGTCGACGTGCCGGTCACCGTCACTCTGCCGCCGGCGAATGCCGTCGTCGTGTCGCCGGGCACGGTGGCGCTGCTCGTCACCCAACGACAGCAGCTCACGGGAACGGTCACGGACGCGAGCGGCAATACCATCCCCGGGCAAACCATCACCTGGCAATCCAGTAACAGCCTGGTCGCCGCCGTCGGTTCGACAGGGCTCGTCATCGCGGTGGCGCCGGGCACCGCCACCATCACCGCGACCAGCGGCTCCGTTCACGGCACGGCCAACGTCACGGTCACGCTCGTGCCGGCGCGCCGAGTGACGCTGACGCCGGATGTGCTCTCCTTCACGGAGGGTGATCAGGGAACGCAGCTCGCAGTCGCGCTGCTCGACTCGGTCGGCGGTGCGCTCGATCAGACCGGGCGCCCGATCACCTGGAGCTCGAACAAGCCGAACGTCGCGAGCGTGAACGGTACGGGATTCGTGACGCCGGGCACTGCGGGTCAGGCCATCATCACCGCAACGCTCACAGGCACCGGCCTCTCCGCCACTGCAACCGTCACGGTGACACCGGTTCCCGTCGCATCGGTGTCCGTCACGCCTTCGCCGGACACGATTACCGTCCTTCAGCAGCTTCAGCTCACGGCTACACCGCAGGATGCGGATGGGAATGCGCTTGCCGGGCGCACGATCACATGGGACGGCAGCGACGACAACATCGCCACGGTGTCCAGCAACGGCCGCGTGACCGGAGTGTCGCCGGGAACGATGACCGTCTCGGCCACGGCCGGCGGCAAGACGGGAACGGCGACGATCGTCGTCATCGATGTGCCCGTCGCCTCAGTGGAGCTCTCGCCCGCGATGCAGTCCGTCGTCGTCGGAGCAACCACCCCGGCATTCACGGCGGTGACCAAGGATGCCGCCCACCACGTTCTCACTGGGCGCACGGTGACGTTCAACTCCGACAATACCGGGGTGGCGACGATCGACGCGACCACCGGTGTTGCGACCGGCGTAGCCGAGGGTTCCGCGCAGATCACCGCAACGAGCGAGGGGATAACGAGCAACACAGCGACGCTCACGGTCAATCCGGCGCCCGTTGGAAGTGTCGCTGTCGATCCGCCGAGTCAGACGATCACGGACGGCGCGACCGCAATGTTCAATGCAACCGTGCAGGACGCGCAGGGGCACCCGCTCACGGGCCGCACCGTGAGCTGGGACTCGAGCGATCATGCGGTCGCGACGATCGACAACACCGGACTCGCGACTGCCACCGGTCCCGGCAACACGACGATTTCAGCGAAGAGCGGGGGGAAGATGGGTACGGCCTCGCTGCAGGTGGATCCGGTGTCCGTCACGTCGGTGACGGTGACGCCTCCGTTCGACACGACGAACGTCGGCTCGACGATTCAGCTCACCGCGTCGATCGAGCAGAGCACCGCGGGTCCCAGACCTCCCGCCGTCATGTGGAGCTCCGCCGACCACGGAATCGCCATGGTCGATCCTCAGGGGCACGTGAAGGGTGTGGCGCCTGGCGATGTCGCGATCACGGCCACGGTGCAGGGGAAGAGCGGGTCAGCACAGGTGACCGTCCTCCCCTGATTTTCGCGCTCCGCGCGTCAGCGAATCGAGAAGCTGAGCGCCGCGCCCACTCGCGGACCTGTCGGCTCGAAGCCCACCGTGGGAACGAGATGCGGACCCTCCGCACTCCTCCGTGCGGGAGCAGCGAGCGCCGCCTCGGGCGGATACGGATCGCCTCGAGCGCTCGACGCGTGGATCGCCGCCTCGAGAGCGCCGAGTAGCCAGATGCCGCCCCCGACGGCAACGCCGGTCCAGAGATTCTTCCGCTCAGTTCCAGCCTGATACGGATGACCGAACGGATCGGTGAAGATGATGGGCGACGACTTGGCCGCCCACACCGCACTCGCAACGACACCCCCCAGCACGACGGCGCCGAGTATTGGCTGGTGGGTGTAGAACTGTCCGCCGCCGGGAAGAATGCCGCTCACGAACGCCTTGGTCGGACTCCGATCGAGGGCGCCGATGCGCGACGACACCGCCTCGCGGTCGGCGGCATTCGGACGCAGCTGCAGATAGCGCTGGAAATCGGCGATCGCCTGCGACGTGTTGCCCTCCGCCTGATACACGAGCGCGCGCTCGTAGTACACGTCGGGCCACGACGGCGCCGCGCTCGCGGCGCTCGTGAGCGCGCGATCCGCCGCCGCGGTGTTTCGTGCGGCGAAGAAGTCGACGCCCGCGCGCAGCTGGTTCGCAGCGCTGGCGGGATAGGACACCGGACGCGGGCTCGCGAGTGCCGCCGCACGATGCGTCGTCTGGCGCGGATCGCGGCGCCAGAGCTCCGCATACGCGCGACCCGTGGCCGCACCCGGATCGGTGGAATCGATGTGCAGCGCTTCATCGAAACGCGCGGCAGCGCTCGTGAGATCGTTGCGGCGAAGCGCGAGATAGCCGAGCCCGGTGAGTGCGGTCGCGCGATCGTCACTGGATTTGAGCGCCTCCTCGAAGTCGTGCGATGCGGGCTCGTACTTCGTCTGCGCGGCGCGAACGTAGCCGCGTCCGACCAACGCGCGCGCGTTGTTCGGGTCAACCGCGAGCACGCTGTCGTACGCGCCCTCTGCCGTCACGCTGCCCTCACTCAACCGGCGCTCGGCCTCCAGCAGCAGCGTCGTGATCTCGGCCGCCGCCGTCACGTGAATCGTGGTGTACGCGCGGTCGCCAATGCTCACCACGAGGCTATCGCCATCCTGCAGCGGTGCGGTTTGAATCGAGAAGTGCGCGACACCGGCATTGTCCGTGATCTGCGTGGGCGTGATCGCGCTGCCCCGGGTCGGAAACTGCCTGAGCGAGACGGTGACCTGCGGAACCGGATTCGCGAACGGATCATTGACGGCGACGGTCACGTCGCGCGTGCCTCGCCCGCCAGTACCGATATCGAGAGTCTGCGGCGTCACTCTGACGAGCGAAGGGCTCGCCGGGAGAGTCGTGAGCACGAAGTCGGTTGCGCCATTCATCTGAACGCCGTCGGCGTCCGCGATCTTGAGATTGGTGTTGCCCGCAGTGCTGCCGGCGGGAATCGAGAAGGTCGCGCGGCCATCGCGATCGGTGTTCGCGTTGAGCTCCGCGTGTGCGCCACCCGCGATCTCGCGCGAGCCGCGAAGGAGCAGACGCACGCCCGAGAGCGGAGTCGGTCCGCGATGAATGGTGACGGTGAAGAGCGCAACCGATCCCGCGGGTGCGCTGACGCTGCGATAGGGGAGATCGATGTCCATCGCGCGGACGGGAGCGGGTGCGGCGATCTCTGCGCGCGCGACCTTGTTGTTGTTCTCGGTGCATCGCTTCATCGCATCGATCACTGCGGCCGTGGCTCCGAGCCCGCGGAAGTCCTGGTAGTCGCGCGCGGTGGGGTCGAAAGCGAGGCAGGCGCGCCGGACGATCGCGGCGATCTCGGGCTTGCTGTAGGTCGAACCGGTGAGAAATCGAACGAGGTCGCCCTTGTGGAGCGGAACGGCTTCCTGGGCGCGCGCCGCCGTGGCAGCGAGCGAGAAGCAGAGAGCGCTGGCCAGCGCTCTCGAGGTGCGAGACATCATCGATTCCGTCGGTTTAGTGAGCGATGGAGTACAGGCGCGGCGGCCGCGTGTGAAGGCCGCCGCGCTCGTTACGTTCGAATATCTACTCCCTGACTTAACGCTTGTTCGACTCCGAGCGCAACGATCCCTTCCTGTCCGTGACCTCGCGCTGATCGGAACTGACGCGAGGCTCGCCTCCCTTGCCGCCGTAGCCGCTTTCGTGCTCCATCGTGCGCTCCTCGAGCGGTTCGGATCCGGGGTGCTTCATGGTGTCGGCTGAATGCTCGGGAGGTTTACGGACGGCTCCTTGATCGCTCCGCGTGACCTCTCCCCCCCGATCCCCCGAGACCGCCTCCATCCCCTCGGCCGCTTCCGCCCCGGAGTGCATGGATTTGGTGCTGCTTTTTGGCTGATGCTTCGGATCCTTTTTCATGATGTCGCCGGATGAAGGAATCTGGCGAGAATCGGGCAGAGCGTGTGCCAGTCGGCTCGAAACGAAGCCGAATAGCGAGGAGCGTGAGGAGAGGCGCCAAACCAGTGACGGGGAGGAAGAGCGTGTTTCGCACGTGTTGATCCAAGCTATGGGCAAACAGTACTGATACTGACGTGATAATGGCGTATATTAGCACTCAAAAAGGCACGATTGGACGATGAGATTGCCCTTCCAATGCAATCACGTACATACGAGCTCGGCCGTCGGCGAGGGAGCAATGCTCGGGTCGAGAAGGTTCGAATCCCTCCAGTCCGCTGCTGCAGCGTTGCGTTTTCCTTGCGCATCTGTCACTGGGTTGACCTCCTTCACGTCGTGAACACGCTCTCGTGACCTACCCCTCCGCCGCTCCGCCGGCGAGCTCGAGCTCAACCGGAATTCCGAAAAACCTCGCGGAGTTCCTCATTGAGTTCGCGGTCGCCGTCCAGAAGCACGCCATCTATCCCCAGGGCCACCCCCAGCTCGCGGGTGCCGTGGAGAAATGCGTGCGGAGGCTCGATGCCATTCTCAACGGCGTAGAACCCGTCACCTTCGCCTTCGCCCGCGACCAGGTGGTGATCGACACCGTCGCCACCGATCCCGCGCATTCGCTCATGCGCGAGCTCGCGCAGCGGATGCATCGCCAGCGCATCGGCTCGATTCGCGTTCTTCCGGGGCTGCTGCGCGATGAGTTGGCCGACTTCCTCTGCGCCTCATCGATCGAGGAGAGCGAGAAGCCTCAGATCGCGATCGCCGCGCAGACGATGCGCTGGCCGCACATCCAGGTCACGACGCTCACGTACGACAAGCTCGAGCTGATGGGCGACGATAGCGGCCTTTCCAGCGATGAGAACAAGCGCGCCGGAGCAAAGCTCATCTGGATCGCCCTCGCGCGCGCGACGCTGATGATCGGCCCCGACGTGGGAGACCAGGATCTGCTGAGCCCTGCGGTGCTCGCGAGTGCGATCAACGAGAAGAAGGATCCCGGCTACGATCAGTCGGTGGTCGGCTTTCTCATGGAGCTCACCGAATCCCTCAAGGGCCCGCAGAGCGAGGAGTCGATCAAGGTCACGACGCAGCTCACGGAGCTGATCAAGTCACTGCAGCCCGCGGCGCTCGACCGACTCCTCGAGATGGGCGGCGACGCCGAGAAGCGAAAGCGGTTCGTCATCGACGCGTCGCAGCATGTCGCGGCGGATGCGGTGCTCGCGCTGGTGCAGGCAGCGGCGAAAGCCTCGAACCAGACGATCTCCAGCTCGCTGCTTCGTCTCCTCGGCAAGCTCGCGCTGCAGGCGGAAAAGGGCGGCTCGCTCATGCGCGCCGGAGCGTCGAACGCGATGCGCGATCAGGTCGAGCAGCTCGTCGACAACTGGGACACGCGCCGGCTGAATCCCGAGGGCTATCAGGAATCGCTCGATCGCCTGGCGCAACGCCGCGTGTTCACGCTGATGCTGCAGCGCCAGCATCCGTGTGAGCCCAAGCGGCTCGTCGCCACCGCGCTCGAGACGGACACGCTCGGCGGACCCGTCTGGCTCGCGGTCAATCAGCTGATCTCGCACGGTGGCATCGCGATGCTGCTCGATCTCCTCGATCGCGCGCCGGCGAACAACGCCACCGCGGAGGAGCTCTGGCCGCTGGTCGCGACGCCGGACAATCTGCGTCACCTGCTGCGCGAGGAGCAGATCGATCCCGCGCTGCTCGAGCGCATCACGTCGCGCATGGGACTCGACGTCGTCGAGCTGCTGCTCGATGGTCTCGAGACGAGCGAAACGCGCACGATGCGCCGCAAGCTGCTCGATCTCCTCGCGCGTTTCGGCAACGATGCTGGTCCGATGATCGTGACGCGGCTCATGAACGCGGAGATCCCGTGGTACGTGCAGCGCAATCTGCTCACGCTTCTCGTGCTGCTGCCGAAGGTACCGGATGGCTTCGTGCCGCAGCTCTTTCTCACGCACTCGGACGAGCGCGTGCGGCGTGAGGCGCTCAAGCTCATGCTGCGCATGCCGCAGCATCGGCACACCACGATCATCGCCGCGCTCAGCGATCGCGACGACGGCATCGTGAAGACCGCGATGGCGGCGGCGCTCGACGATTGTCCCAAGGCCGCGCTGCCGCTCATCATGCGCAACGTGGAGCGCAGATCCGTGCATCCCGACATGCGAGCACTCGGCCTTCGGGTCGTCGGTGCGTCCGCGGATCCGGAGACGCTCGAGTGGCTGCTCGGCTACGCGGTCAAGCACACGAAGGTGCTGAATCGCATGAAGCTCCTGCCCAAGAGCACCGAGATGCTCGCGGCACTCGCAGGTCTCGCGCACGGATGGAGCGAGGAGCCAACGGTGAAGTCGGTGCTCGAGCGCGCACAGAAATCGAAGGACGTCGACATACGTGCCGCCGCCCTTTCCAGACGGAGACCGAGTGACAGATCCAATACGCTTCCTTAACGCCTTCGGGAAGTCGCTCTCGGCGATGGCGCTCTATGCACCAGCGCACCCGGCGCGCGCGAAGTCCGCGCAGGTGGCGTTCGAGGCCGTGCAGGAGCTTCAGCGATCGCAGCTCGTGCTCGAGTTCTCCTTTCTCGGCGACGAGATCGTGTTCCAGAACCGGCCGCTGCGCGAGCTCAAGGACTGGGAGTGGTGCGAGCGATTCACCCGGTCGGGGATTCAGCGCATGGAGTTCGTGTGCGAGGTGATCAAGGAGGAGTTCGACGACTTCCTCTACACGATCATGGCCGAGGTGACGCCCGGATGGCGCGACCCGCGACACACGCAGCGCCACGAGGGATCCGAGTACACCTCGATCAAGTACGGCGCAATCGGTGTGCGCGGAGACGCCGAGCAGTTCCTCACGGATCCATTGCCGCTCATGGGAATGAACTTTCCGCTCGATGAGGAAGCGGAAACGATCGGGATGATCTACGATGAAGTGGGGGCTGGACGCCCGCTGCCGGCCGGCGAGATCGAGGCCGTGGTCGCGTCGCTGTCCGTCGCCATGCACGGTGACAGCGAGATCCTGATGCCGCTGCTGCAGCTGAAGGAGTTCGACCAGTACACGACGGCGCACGCGCTCAACGTGAGCGTGCTCGTGATGGGGCTTGCCGAATTTCTCGGCCTGGGCGCTCGCGATACGCGTGCGATCGGCGTGGCGGGGCTGCTGCGCGATGTCGGAATGACCAAGGTGCCGAAGGAGATCGTGTCGAAGGCGGGTCCGCCGACGGACGAGGAGTGGGACATCATTCGCAGTCATCCCATCGAAGGCGCGCGGATCATTCTCATGAGCGAGCCGCAGCTCGATGTGGCGGCGGTGGTCGCGTACGAGCACCACATTCTGCCGGGCGGATTGGGCTATCCGAAGCCGCACTTCGATCGCGAGTGCCACTACGCGAGCAAGCTGGTGCAGGTGTGCGACTGCTACGATGCGCTTCGCACGCGTCGCTTTCACCGCGGCGCGTGGACGCCGGAAAGTGCGCTGCGCTACGTGGAGGACAAGGCTGGTACGGTGTTCGATGCCGAGATCGCGAAGGCGTTCGTGACGATGATGCGGAGATGGGAGCGCCGGATCATCCCGCTGCAGGAAGGGCAGCCGCTGCAGGCGCGCGCCGCGGGCGAGGTGCTCTCCATACCGGCGCATGCCTCGCTGATGACCCTGAAGGGCACCCCCATCGTCCGGACGTGACCGGGCGATACGACTGACTTCGGGCGATTTGCCGTGACGTAGGGAGGGGGGTGGGTGTCGTATTCCGAGGGGCTGGCGACGGCCAGCCTCCATTCTTCGATCCCCTCTCGACGCCCGTGCCCGCCCCGCAGGTCAGCACCACTACGCCCACGGATGCGCTGAGCCGCGACATGGCCGACCTGATGGTCGAGCTCTCGGTCGGGCTGCACAAGTATTCGATGTATCCGGATGGGCATCCGCTGCTCGAGTCCGCGGTCTCGGGGCTCACGCGGAGGCTGTCGCTTGCGCTGCTGGAGCGGCAGATGATCGCGATCGCGGTCGCGCGCAATCATCTCGTCATCGATGGCGTGCCCACGGATCCGGCGCACACGGTGACGCGCGATCTCGCGCACAAGCTCTTTCGGCGGGAGATCGGCTCGATCCGGTTGTACGAGGGTGTGCAGGACAGCGAGCTGCAGGAGATGCTCAAGGTGATCGCGCGTGAGACGCCGCAGAATGGCGAGGAAGCGCCGCGCGAGTGGCAGCACGTCCGGTTGTTTCCGCTCACGTACGATCAGCTGGAGCTGCAGCAGGATGCGGAGGAACAGGCATCGGAGCAGCGCGCCGGATGGGCGACGCAGCTGTGGGGGAAGCTGGCCAGCGCGTCGCTCCATGGCGGCAGCGGCGGCGGCGGCGGTGGCACCGGCACGGGTGAGAGCGACGCGACGCTGACGCCGGACACGCCGATGGATCCGCTCGCGCTGGCGAGCGCGATCGAGCGTCACGAGCGCGATCCCGAGTTCGACAAGGGCATCATCGCCTTCTTCGGCCAGTTCATGGACGAGATCAAGGCGAAGGGCGGACAGGCATCGGGGGCGCTGAAGCGGAAGGTG